>JANOOO010000150.1:0-9259 GCA_031421375.1 Polaromonas sp. | reverse complement strand
GCTGCGGGCAGCGCCACCGCAAGCGAGATCACCGTGTTAATCGCGACGTAGATCAGGCTGTTGATATAGCCCGAGTACCACGACGGATCGGTGAAGATGGTTTTGTAGTTGGCCCAGGTGAACTGCTGCGGGAAGAACGAGAAGCTCGACAGGATTTCGGCATTCGTCTTGAAACTCATGTTGACCATCCAGTAGATGGGCAACAGCGCAAACACGATATAGGCAACGAGAAACAGCGTACGAGCCTGAAAGCGGGGCTTATTCATGGCCGCCCTCCTTTTCTTGCGTGCCGACGCGCTGCATCCAGTTGTAGAGGATGAAGCACAGCAACAGAATGATTAAAAAGTAGATCAGCGAGAAGGCAGCAGCCGGGCCAAGGTCAAACTGGCCCACCGCTTTTTGCGTCAGGTACTGCGACAGAAAAGTAGTCGCGTTGCCTGGCCCGCCACCGGTCAGCACAAAGGGCTCGGTGTAAATCATGAAACTGTCCATGAAGCGCAGCAGCACCGCGATCATCAGCACGCCGCGCATCTTGGGCAGCTGGATGTAGCGAAACACCGCGAACTGGCTGGCGCCGTCGATTCGCGCCGCCTGGTAATACGCATCGGGAATCGAGCGTAGCCCGGCATATCCCAGCAGCGCCACCAGCGGCGTCCAGTGCCACACATCCATCAGCAGAACCGTGACCCAGGCGTGCGTGGCATTGCCGGTGTAGCTGTAGTCGAAGCCCATTTTTTGCAGCGTTGCGCCCATCAGCCCGATGTCGGCGCGGGCGTAGATTTGCCAGATGGTGCCCACCACATTCCACGGGATCAGCAGTGACAGCGACACCAGCACCAGCACCAGCGACGCCTTCCAGCCCTGCGCCGGCATGCATAGTGCCAGCGCAATGCCCAGCGGGATCTCAACGGCCAGCACCGCGAAAGAAAAAGTCAGTTGCCGCCACAGCGCCGCGTGCAGGTCTTCATCGCGCATCACGGCGGCAAACCATTCGGTGCCGACGAACACCCGGCGGTCGGGCGAGATGATGTCCTGCACCGAATAGTTGACCACCGTCATCAGCGGCAGGATGGCCGAGAACGCCACGCAGACGATGACCGGCAGCACCAGCAGCCAGGCTTTTTGATTGACCGGTTTGGTCGTCGTGCTCATATGGTTACCTCCGTGCTCCACACTGCGGTGCGAGCTTGCTTGGGGCGGCCCGGCGCGGCGCTCATGCCGCCACCAACTCATCGTTGAGATAAAAACAAGTGTGCTCGCCGATGACCTGCAGCCAGATCGGGTCGCCCTGGCGGGGCAGCGCAGCCGCCGGGTTCAGTCTGGCCTTGATCACATGCGAGTCGATGCTTGCAGACAGCATGAGGTGGGTGCCGATGTCCTGAACCAGTGTCACCGTGAAGGGCAGCGCAGACGGCTCGCCGACGCCGGTTTGCACCACGTACTCGGGCCGCACGCCGAGCTTGAAGTCGCCATCGGCAAGGCTGCGCCCGGCTGGAAAAGGCAGCGCGTGGCCCGCGACCTGAAGCACGCCGCCGGTCACACGCGCAGGCAAAAAGTTCATCCCCGGCGAGCCGATGAAATGCCCGACAAAGGTGTGGCGCGGGCGCTCAAACAATTCGTCGGCCGAGCCGGTCTGCACCGCCCGCCCGCGCGTCATCACCACCACTTCCTCGGCGAAGGTCAGCGCCTCGACCTGGTCGTGCGTCACGTAGATCAAGGTGAGCTTGAGTTCATGGTGAATCTGTTTGAGCTTGCGCCGCAACTGCCATTTCAGGTGCGGGTCGATCACTGTCAGGGGCTCGTCGAACAGCACAGCCGACACGTCAGCACGCACCAGGCCGCGCCCGAGCGATATCTTTTGCTTTGCATCGGCCGCCAGTCCGCTGGCGCGCTGGTTGAGCTGGCCGCTCATGTCGAGCATCTCGGCAATCTCGCCGACGCGCTTTTTGATCTGGTCTTCAGGCACTTTGCGGTTGCGCAGCGGAAAGGCCAGGTTTTCAGCGACCGTCATGGTGTCGTAGATCACCGGAAACTGAAACACCTGCGCGATGTTGCGCTGCTGCGGCGACGCACTCGTCATGTCCACACCGTCAAACTTCACGCTGCCCTGTGAGGGCGCAAGCAGGCCCGAGATAAGGTTGAGCAGCGTGGTCTTGCCGCAGCCCGATGGCCCGAGCAAGGCGTAAGCCCCGCCGTCCCGGAAGCTCATTTTCAGTGGCAGCAGCGCGTAGTCGCTATCAAGCTGCGGATGGGGCTTGTAGGCGTGCGCCAGGTCGAGGTCGATGCGTGCCATCACACCTTCCCGCCGACGCGCTCGGGCGCTACTTGCAACGCGCCGCGCGCGTCGAACACATAAACCTGACGCGCATCGAGATAAAGCGTCACCGCCGCACCCATCTCAAAGCGATGCACGCCGGTAAGTTGCGCCACAAGTTCACCGACGGCCGTGACCACATGCACAAAGGTGTCGGAACCGGATATTTCGGCCAGCTCGACCGTGCCTGGCAAGGCCGCGTCACCCTCACGCGCGGCCACGCGCAGCGCACTGGCGCGCAGGCCGACGGTCAGCGAAGCGCCTTGCCCCGCCACAGCCTCGGGCAATGTCAGCGTCAGCTCCGGCCCGCCCAGCAGCCGCAGCCCCAGCGCAGAAGGCTGCGCGGCCACCAAATTCATTGGCGGGTCGCTGAAGGCCCGCGCCACGCGCAGGGACTGGGGTCGATGAAACACCTCGGCCGTCGGGCCGTATTGCAGCAGCTCGCCTGCATCCATCACGGCCGTGTAGCCGCCCAGCAGCAGCGCCTCGCCGGGCTCGGTGGTGGCGTAAATGACGGTGGAGTCGCCCGCTGCAAACAGCTGCGTCAGTTCGTCGCGCAGTTCTTCACGCAGCTTGTAGTCGAGGTTCACCAGCGGCTCGTCGAGCAGCATCAGCGGCGCGCCCTTGGCCAGCGCGCGCGCCAGCGCCACGCGCTGCTGCTGCCCGCCCGACAGCTCGGCCGGCAGCCGATCCAGAAACATCTCGATGTGCAGCCGTTCGGCGATGTGGCGCACAGTTTGTGCAATGTTTTTTTCACCGCGCAGCTTGAGCGGCGAGGCAATGTTGTCGGCAACAGTAAGCGAGGGGTAGTTGATGAACTGCTGATAGACCATGGCCACATTGCGCTGGCGCACCGGCATCCCGGTGACATCGGCGCCATCGACCTGGACCCGACCGGCAGTCGGCGCGTCCAGCCCCGCCATGATGCGCATCAGGCTGGTTTTGCCGGCCTGCGTTGCGCCCAGCAACACCGTGACTTCTCCGCTGCGGGGGCTAAGGCTCATGTCATAGAGCCAGTGCTGCGCACCGACCCGCTTGCTGACCCGATCAAGCGCCAGTTGCATCAGCGCCCCCGGCCTGAACGCTCGGCCAGCACAGCGCTGACCGGCCTCTGGCAGGCACACCGACGCGGCAACCGGGGTGATGCCGTGCCAGTCACCGCATCGGGCGCTGCAACGCGCCGACTTACGGATCGAGTCACGGATCGACCCCATCCAAAAACAGGTTTCATGGCGTCGGTTGAAGTTCGCATCTTTTCGATTGTTCTTCGTATTTGTTTTTTTATTGCGCTCGTTTTCCCTTAATCGATTCGGTTTTGTTCGTTATAGAGTGAGCTCTTTTCGTCATCTGATGATTTCCATGAACTCGAACCCCCGGCAAATCAGGCTTCTGGCCGTCGTTCGCGCCCACGGCTCGGCCTCGGTCGAGCGGCTCGCTGACGAGCTGGACGTGACCTTGCAGACCGTGCGCCGCGACGTGCAGCGCCTGGCCGAGGCGGGTTTGCTGACGCGCTTTCATGGCGGCGTGCGCGTGCCCAGCTCGACCGTTGATAACCTGGCCTACCGCCAGCGCGAGAGCCTGAACGCCGAGGGCAAGGCGCGCATTGCGCAAGCCGTGGCAACCCAGGTGCCGCACGATTGCTCGCTGATCCTCAACATCGGCACCACCACCGAAGCCGTGGCGCGCGCGCTGCTGCACCACAAGGGGCTGCGCGTCATCACCAACAACCTCAACGTGGCGGCGATTTTGAGCGGCAACGCCGACTGCGAAGTCATCGTTGCCGGCGGCGTGGTGCGCACGCGCGACCGCGGCATCGTCGGCGAGGCGGCGGTTGATTTCATTCGCCAGTTTCGGGTGGACATGGCCATCATCGGCATCTCGGGCGTCGAGGCCGATGGCAGCCTGCGCGACTTCGACTACCGCGAGGTGAAGGTGGCGCAAACCATCATGGCCGCCGCGCGCGAGGTCTGGGTCGCCGCCGACAGCAGCAAGTTCAATCGGCCGGCGATGGTTGAGCTGGCGCGCCTGTCGCAGATTGACCGGCTGTTCACCGACGCCGCGCCGCCCGAGCCCTTTCCGGCACTGCTGCTAGAGGCTGGCGTGCGCTGCGAGATTGCGCCGCTGCTGGCGTCGGACACACCCGAGAAAGCCCCCGCGCCATGACCTATCTACTCGCCCTCGACCAGGGCACCTCCAGCTCGCGCAGCATCGTGTTCGACACGCGCGGCCAGATCGTCGCGCTGGCGCAGCGCGAGCTGCCGCAAATTTATCCGCAGCCCGGCTGGGTCGAGCACGATCCGCTGGTGATCTGGCAGACGCAGCTTGAAACCGCACGCGAGGTCTTGCTCAAAGCCGGCTTGCAGGCCAGCGACATCCGCGCACTCGGCATCACCAACCAGCGGGAAACCACCGTGGTCTGGAACCGCGCCACCGGCCTGCCCATTCACCACGCCATCGTCTGGCAAGACCGGCGCGCCGAAGCCACCTGTGCCGCGCTGCGCGAACAAGGGCACGAGGCGCTGATTCAGGCGCGCACCGGCCTGCGCATCGACGCTTATTTTTCGGCCACCAAGCTCAAATGGCTGCTCGACCACATCCCCGGCGCGCGCGACCAGGCCGAGCGCGGCGAGCTGGCTTTCGGCACCATCGACAGCTGGCTGATGTGGCAGCTCAGCGGCGGTGCCGACGCAGCGACGCGCGCGCAGGCGCTGCACGCCACCGATGTCAGCAACGCGTCGCGCACCATGCTGCTGAACATCCACAGCAACCAGTGGGACGCCGACCTCTTGCGGCTGCTGGACATTCCCGCGTCGCTAATGCCGCGCGTGCTGCCGTCGAGCGCGCACTACGGCCACGTGCGGCCCGAGCTGCTCGGCCACGCCATTGAGATCGGCGGCGTGGCCGGCGACCAGCAAAGCGC
Organism: Polaromonas sp.; assembly: GCA_031421375.1. Taxonomy (GTDB): domain Bacteria; phylum Pseudomonadota; class Gammaproteobacteria; order Burkholderiales; family Burkholderiaceae_C; genus Polaromonas. The sequence continues at coordinate 4,025 of JANOOO010000150.1, read as the reverse complement.
GCTGTTCGGGCAGGCGTGCTTTAGTGCAGGCATGGCGAAAAACACCTACGGCACCGGCTGCTTCATGCTGATGCACACCGGCACGCAGTTTCAAACTTCAAGCAACGGCCTGCTCACCACCAGCGCCGCACAGACCAGCGCGCTACCTGAGTTCGCGGTCGAGGGCAGCGTGTTCGTCGGCGGTGCCGTCGTGCAGTGGCTGCGCGACGGGCTCAAGGCCATCGAAGGCAGCCACCAGATCGAGGCGCTGGCGCAAAGCGTGCCCGACTCAGGCGGCGTGATGCTGGTGCCGGCCTTCACCGGCCTCGGCGCGCCCTACTGGAAGCCCGACGCGCGCGGCACCCTGACCGGCCTGACGCGCGGCACCACGCTGGCGCACATCGCGCGTGCTGCGCTCGAATCCATCGCCTTTCAAAGTGCCGCGCTGCTTCAGGCCATGAGCCGTGACGCGGTGGCTGCGGGCGCGCAACCGGTGCTGGAGCTGCGTGTCGATGGCGGGGCTTCGGTCAATGACACGCTGATGCAGTTTCAGGCCGATCTGCTGGGGATTGCTGTGGTGCGCCCGGCAATCACCGAAACCACGGCCCTCGGCGCGGCCTATCTCGCGGGCCTGTCGTGCGGCGTGTTCGCCAGCCGCGATGAATTGGCGAGTCTGTGGCGCGCCGAGCGCCGCTTTGAGCCTGGCCAGAGCGCCAGCGCTGCTGCCGTGCTGATGGCACGCTGGGAGCATGCGGTGCGGCAGACGGTGGCGGGGTGAAAGGCGACAATCCATCGCCATTGCCAAGCTGCCGTTTTCACCTCCCCACATGACTCCAACCACCGAAACCCCACTCGACCACATCGCCTTCATCGGCGGCGGCAACATGGCCAGCGCCATCATTGGCGGGCTGCTGCGGCGCGGCATGAGCGCATCGCAAGTTCAAGTGGTCGAGCCGCTGGCGGCGCAGCGTGACACGCTGGCGCTTCAATTCGCCGGTATCCAGCTGCTTGATGCGCCCACCGCCGCGCTCAACCCGGCAGCGCTGGTGGTCTGGGCCGTCAAGCCGCAAACCTTCCAAGTGGCTGCAAGCGCCGCCGCGCCCTTCACCGGCAACGCGCTGCATCTCAGTGTGGCGGCCGGCATCCGGTCAGACGCCATTGCGCGCTGGCTGTGTACCGAGCGAGTCGTGCGCTGCATGCCCAACACCCCGGCGCTGATCGGCAAAGGCATCACCGGCCTGTTCGCCAGACCCGGCGTCAGCGCCGCCGACCGCCTGGCCGCCGAGCGCGTCATCGCCACCACCGGCGAGTCGCTCTGGCTGGCCGATGAAGCCCAGCTCGACGCCGTCACGGCGCTGTCGGGCTCGGGCCCGGCCTATGTGTTTTATTTTCTTGAAGCCATGACCGAGGCCGGCAGGCAGATGGGCCTGCCACAAGCCGACGCCTTGCGGCTCGCGCTCGCCACTTTCGGCGGCGCCACCGCGCTGGCCGCCGATTCCAGCGACGCGCCCGATGTGCTGCGCGCCCGCGTCACCTCGCCCGGCGGCACTACATTTGCGGCCATCACCGTCATGCAGCAGGCCGACATCGGCCCGCACTTCATTCGCGCCATGCGGGCTGCCCGCCAGCGTGCCAGCGACATGGGCGACGAATTCGGCTCGAAATAGGCGCTTCTCTTAAGCCAAATCGAGCTCTCATCCAGAAGGGGCGGTCGAATACAGCTCCTGATTTAATAGCAACAGCCGACCGCTTCCGTCTCGTTTCCGGACCGTCCTCGCAGCGCAAAACTGCAGGCTTCGCACCGGCCTGAATGTGACCGAGTACACGAACTGATGGTCTTTTTGCGCCAATTCAGTCCAAAGCACTTGCCGTAACAACGCGTTACAAACACAATTTAACGACTTTTCAAGCGCTGAACTGCAGTTTGCCGACCGCGCGCTGAGCCCACGGCTGCTTAGCCAGAGTCTGGCCCCCTCACACAAACTGGAAACAAAATCATGGACCGCTCGTCATTGATCTACACACGCACACCACGCGGCAACGCCGAGCTCAACGCGCGGCAATCGGCACTTGATGCAGCGGCAAACAGCCTGCTGATATTGATCGACGGCAAACGCACGCATCGGGAGCTGCTGGTGGTGGCACGCCGCCTGGGTTCGCCCATCGACTGCCTGGACCGGATGGAAACCGGCGGCTATATCGCCAGGGAAGAACGGCAGGCTGAAGCGCTGCCGCCCCAAGCCGACTTTGATGAAAGCCACTTCAGCGATGCCGAGCTGCACGCCCTCCTTTACCGAAATTTGATTGCTGCGGCGAAGACTCACCTGGGCCTGAAAAGGTTTTTGTTCCACATCAAGATTGAAAAAGCCGTTTCCATCAAAAACTTGAGGGCGCTGATCGACCCGCTTGGTGACGCCATTGCCAAGGCGCGCGGCCTCACTACCGCCAATGAATTCGTCAAAAGAATGCACGCAATCTGCGAACCCTGACACCAGGGTGAGACAAAGCTGGAAGCAAGTCAATATAGAGCTCAAACCCCCGTCAGGCGGTCGCAAAGCGCTCTTTATTTAATAGCAGATGCGACACATTACAGCCGCCGTCTCGCGGGCACCGCGTTGATTCACCGCCCGCCAGTCACGAATCAAGCAATGCCCGCGAAGTGAATCAAGCCTTTCGCGTGGCCTAACATGGGCAGATGAACTCCCCCACGCACCCAAAACCCCAGCGGCCTGCCGTTCGCGCCGTGCTGTTCGACGCCTACGGCACGCTGTTCGACGTGTACAGCGTCGGCGCGCTGGCCGAAAGCCTGTTCCCCGGCCACGGCGCGGCGCTCGCCAGCCTGTGGCGCGACAAGCAGATCGACTACACCCGGCTGGTCACAACCAGCAACGACGGCGCGCACTACCAGCCCTTTTGGGATTTGACCCGGGCCGGCCTGCGCTACGCATGCAAGCGCCTGGCGCTTGGCCTCACGCCCGAGCGCGAAGCGCAGCTCATGGCGCAGTACCGGCAATTGCCCGCCTTCCCCGAGAACCTCGACGTGCTGCGTGACTTGAAGCAGCGCGGCATCGCGACCGGCATCTTGTCGAATGGCGACCCGGCGATGCTGAAGGCGGCGGTCGAATCAGCCGGGCTGGCTGGCGTGCTCGACCACGTGCTCAGCGTGGATGCGCTGCGCAAATACAAAACCCACCCGGCCGCCTACGCGCTCGGCGAGCAGGCCACCGGTCTGCCGGCCAGCCAGATTGGCTTCGTCAGCAGCAACAGCTGGGACGCTCTGGCCGCCACCTGGTACGGCTACCGCACGCTGTGGGTCAATCGCAGCGGCTTGCCGTTTGAAGAAATCGGCCCGCCGCCCACCCACACTGGCAGCAGCCTGCGTGATGTCACGCAACTGCTGGCTTGAGATTCGTTTTTATTTTTATTCAGAGTACGCCATGACAACCGACACCACCCCCCGCACAACTTGCCACCAGCTGCAAGTCGCCACCGTGCTGCACAGCTTCATCGAAAGCCGCGTGCTGCCCGGCACTGGCGTCAGCCCGGCTGCGTTCTGGCAAGGCTTCAACGACATCGTTGCCGACCTGGCGCCGAAAAATATCGCCCTGCTGGCCGAGCGCGACCGCCTGCAAGTTGAACTCGACGACTGGCACAAAGCCCACCCCGGCCCGATTCAAGACATGCCAGCCTACCGCCAGTTCCTCGAATCCATCGGCTACCTGGTGCCCGTTCCCGCCAGTGTCAGCGCCACTACCACCAATGTCGATGCCGAGCTCGCTATTCAGGCTGGCCCGCAGCTCGTCGTGCCGGTGCTCAACGCGCGCTACGCGCTGAACGCCGCCAACGCCCGATGGGGTTCGCTCTATGACGCGCTCTACGGCACCGACGCCATCGCCGAAACCGGCGGGGCCGAAAAAGGCAAAAGCTACAACCCGGTTCGCGGAGCCAAAGTGGTCGCGTATGCGCGCCAGGTGCTCGACCAGGCCGCGCCACTCGCCAACGGCTCGCATAAAGATGCCACCGGCTACAGCGTCGAAGGCGGCAAG
>JANOOO010000149.1:0-8960 GCA_031421375.1 Polaromonas sp. | reverse complement strand
TGATCCTGCATCAGTGCCGTCAACGTTGATCTCACCGCGGTCGGTCCTGCTCCATTCGTATGAGAATGGGCAGGCCCGACACCCCTAGCCATCCTGCTCAAAGTTTTAAGCCGCCGCGCCCGCCAGTTACTGCCTTCCGATGGAGTTTTTCTCGATTTCGCTTTTGAATGGCATCAGCTACGGTTTGCTGCTGTTCATGCTCAGCGCAGGCTTGACGCTGATTTTCAGCATGATGGGCGTGCTCAATTTCGCGCACGCGTCGTTCTACATGCTGGGTGCTTATTTCGGTTACACCGTGACCGCGTTCGTCGGCTTTTGGCCGGCGTTGCTGCTGGCCCCTTTGCTGGTGGGCCTGCTTGGCGCGCTGTTTGAGAAATTCTGCCTGCGCCGTGTCCACAAGTTCGGCCATGTGCCCGAGCTGCTGATCACCTTTGGCCTGAGCTACATCATCCTGGAGCTGGTGCAACTGGTGTGGGGCCGTGGTTCCGTCGATTACCGCGTGCCCGTGGCGCTCGACGGCCCGCTGTTTACGCTGTTCGGCACGCAGTTCCCGCTGTACCGAGGCTTCATGATGGCGGTTGCCGTGGCGATGCTGATTGCCATCTGGTTGCTGCTCACCACCACGCGCATCGGGCTGGTTATTCAAGCTGCGCTGACCCACCCTGAGACGGCCGAGGCGTTGGGGCACAACGTACCGCGCGTTTTCATGCTGGTGTTCGGTGGCGGCTGCGCGCTGGCCGGGTTGGCCGGCGTGATTGGCGGCAATGCCTATGTCACGGAGCCGAGCATGGCGTTTTCTGTCGGCGGCGTGATTTTTGTGGTGGTGGTGGTTGGCGGCATGGGCTCGCTTGCAGGAGCTTTCCTGGCATCGCTGCTGATCGGCATTCTGCAGACCTTTGCCGTCGGCAGCGACGCGTCGGTGGCCTCGGCGCTGCAAAGCCTGAGCCTTGCCGTCACGCCTTCAACCCCGGGTTATGCGCTCTGGAAGCTCAAGGTCAGCCAGGTTGCGCCCATCCTGCCCTACGTCTTATTGGTGTTGATCCTCATCTTCAGGCCCCGTGGTCTGCTCGGCAAACGGGAAGGTTGACAGTGAGCGCCAAGACCTACCACTACAAGCCCTTCAACCTGGGTCGCGCTTTGGTGTGGGGCTTGTTCGCGCTGGTATTGCTCATCGCGCCGGTGATTTTTACCAGCAGCCTGAGCCAGACCATGCTCAGCCAGATGGGCATCGCCATCATTGTTTGTCTGAGCTACAACATGCTGTTGGGGCAGGGCGGCATGCTCAGCTTTGGCCATGCGGTGTACTCGGGCATGGGCTCGTTTCTGGCGATTCACACGCTCAACGCGGTAACGGACGGCCTGCCTTTGCCGGTCAGCCTGATTCCGGTGGTGGGTGGCCTGGCCGGCATGGCTGTGGCCGTGCTGCTGGGTTGGGTGACGACCAAAAAATCAGCCACCACCTTTGCCATGATTACTCTGGGCGTCGGCGAGCTGGTCTGGGCGATGTCGCTCATGTTCCCGGAGTTTTTTGGCGGCGAGGGTGGTGTTTCTGGCAACCGCGTGACGGGCATTAAAGCCCTGGGCATCACCTACGGGCCGCAAATCGAGCTTTACTACCTGATTGCGATCTACACCTTCATTTGCACGGCCCTGATGTTCGCCTTCACGCGCACGCCATTGGGCCGCATGCTCAACGCGGTTCGCGACAACCCCGAGCGAGTCGAGTTTGTTGGCTACGACACGCAAAAAGTGCGCTACATCGCCTTCATCATCGCGGCATTTTTTGCCGGCATCTCGGGTGGCTTGTCTGCCTTGAACTTTGAAATCGTCACGTCCGAAGTCGTCAGCGGCCCGCGCTCCGGCGCGTATTTGTTGTTCACGTTTTTGGGCGGTGCGACGTTCTTCTTTGGCCCCATCATCGGCGCGGTCATGATGGTATTGGCCTTTGTGCTGCTGTCCGAGTACACCAAAGCCTGGCTGCTCTACCTTGGCTTTATTTTTCTCTTCATGGTTATGTATGCACCGGGCGGTGTCGCCTCGCTGGTCATGATGAACCTGCGCGTCGCAATGTTCGGCCACCTGCGGCGGCTCTGGGTCGGCTACGTTGGCCTGGGGCTGACGGCGCTGGCGGTGCTGCTGAGCGCCGGGGCCATGATCGAGATGATCTACCACCTGCAGCTCAATGCGGCGATGGGGCCAGAGGTGATATTTCTCGGCATTCGGCTCAATTCGGCGGGGCTCGACAGCTGGTTTGGTGCGACCTTTGCGCTGCTTACGTCACTCGGACTGTTTGAGCTGTGTCGGCGGCAGTTTTTGCTGCAGTGGAGCGACATTCAGCAAAGCATCGAAGACGAGCTGCAGCGTCGGGGGGCTTTGTGATTTCAGCACCGCCGGCAACCTGGTCGCTTGAGCTCAAAGACCTGCGCAAAAGCTTTGGCAAGTCCGAGATTATTCGCGGCATCAGCCTGGCGGTAGCGAGCGGAGAGCGCGTCGGCATCATCGGGCCGAACGGGGCCGGTAAATCGACGCTGTTCAACCTCATCAGCGGACGTTTCGAGCCAAGCAGTGGTGAGGTGCTGCTCAACGGACAAAGCCTCAAAGGTAAAAAGCCGTTCGAGATTAACCGTCTGGGCTTGTCGCGCAGCTTTCAGATTACCAATATTTTTCCCAAGCTCAGCGTGTTTGAAAACTTGCGCTGCGGTGTGCTGTGGAGCTTGGGCTATCGCTACACTTTCTTGAAGTTTCTGGCCGATTTGACCGATGCCAATCAGCGCGCCAACGAGTTGATGCAGATGATCGGGCTGGACCGCAAGCGCGACGTGCTGGCGCTCAACCTGACCTACGCCGAGCAGCGCGCACTCGAGATCGGCATCACAATTTCAGGCGGCGCCGGTGTCATCCTGCTTGACGAGCCGACTGCCGGCATGAGCCGGTCAGAGACCGGTCGCTTCATCAACCTCATCAAACAGGTGACCGCTGGTAAAACCCTTCTGACAGTCGAACACGACATGAGTGTGGTTTTTGGTCTGGCCGACAAGATTGCCGTCGTGGTTTATGGCGAAGTGATTGCCTTTGACACGCCTGAGGCGGTACGTGCCGATGCGCGCGTCCAGGAAGCCTATCTGGGCACGTCGGCGACTGGCGAGGGGACGCAACCTTGATGATTTCGCTGTTCGCCATAGCGAATCGAAGTGATTTCTCCCTCTCCCTTTGGGAGAGGGTTGGGGTGAGGGTTTGACCATGCTTGAAGTTCGTGACCTGAACGCTTTCTACGGCAAGAGCCATGTGCTCCACGACGTCGGGTTTGACGTGAAACCGGGTGAGATTGTTGCCTTGCTAGGGCGCAATGGTTCGGGCCGCTCGACCACCGCCAAAGCCATCATGGGCCTGGTTGATTGCACTGGCTCCATTGCGTGGAAAGGCGCGCAACTGGTGGGCATCAAAGCCTACGAGATCGCGCATCGCGGCATCGGCTATGTACCCGAAAACCGCGACATATTCCCCAAGCTCACGGTGCATCAAAACCTGCGGCTCGGCCAAAAAGGCAATGGTCAAGGTTCGCGCTGGTCGTTTGCCGACATGTATGCCATGTTCCCGCGCCTGCTGGAGCGTCAGCACACCGAGGCCGGGGTACTGTCAGGCGGCGAGCAGCAGATGCTGACGCTGTGTCGCACGCTGATGGGCGACCCGGAAATAATCCTGATTGATGAGCCGACAGAAGGTCTCGCGCCCAAAATCGTCGAGCTGGTGGGGCAGTATTTGCAGACGCTGAAGGCCAAAGGCATCTCGGTGCTGTTGATCGAACAAAAACTCACCATTGCGATGGCGATTTCAGACCGCGTGCTGGTGATGGGGCATGGCAGTATCGTGTTTGAGGGCACGCCCGCCGCACTGCGCGCCGATGGCGCGACGCGCCGCGAATGGCTGGAAGTTTGAGCGCTGCAGAGAAGCTCAACTTTGGCGCAGACCCTCAATCTAACCTCCTGTTGCAACTGCCTGGTTTACCGCGTGCTTTGCACATAGAATACAAAAAAGAACGACCGTGCTATTTTGTTCGGCTTCAACCTTTTTATGCAACAAGTCCGGGCGGATGACCGCGTTGGCCGGTGCATTGGCGACCCCAATTTGAAGGAAATAATTAATTTATGACTACGCATTACGACGTTAAAAATTCTGTCGCCTGCATCACGCTGGACAATCCGCCCGTCAACGGCCTGGGCCATGCCACGCGTCTGAGCCTGACGACCCACCTTCAGCGCGCCAACGCTGATGCATCCGTCAAGTCGATCGTCATAACCGGCGCGGGCAAAGCGTTTTCGGGCGGGGCAGACATCAAGGAATTTGGCACTCCCAAAGCGATGGCCGAACCCAACCTGCTCAGTGTGATTCTGGCGGTCGAAAACTCGGCTAAACCGGTGGTGGCGGCGCTCCATTCGGTCTGCATGGGCGGTGGTCTTGAGCTGGCGCTGGGCTGCCATTACCGGGTTGCCGCGCCCGGCACCAGCATCGCGCTGCCAGAGGTCAAGCTCGGGATTTTGCCGGGCGCAGGCGGCACGCAGCGCCTGCCGCGCGTGCTGGGCGTCGAGCCTGCACTCAACATGATCGTCAGTGGCGAGCCAGTCAAAAGCGAGCTGCTGGCGCAGATTCCGGGCCAGAAGCTGTTCGACAAAATAGCTGCGTCCGCCGAATCTCTGATTGATGAGGCTTCGGCTTTTGCGCAGTCCATCGCCGATGCGCGGCCCCTGCCACTGGTTCGCAACCTGCCGTGCAAGCACCCCAACGGCGACGCTTACTTTCAGTTCGCCCGCAACATGGTCAAGGGCATGGCGAAGAACCTTCCCGCTCCGCTCAAATGTGTCGATGCAGTTGAAGCCGCGACGAAGCGAAAATTTGACGATGGCATGGCGTTTGAGCGTGAGCTGTTCACTAACTTGATATTCACGCCAGAAAGCCGAGCGCTGCGGCATTTGTTCATGGCCGAACGAGCGGCAGCGAAGATTCCCGACGTGCCTGCCGACACCCCGCAACGCGAGATCAAGTCGATTGCGGTGATCGGTGCTGGCACCATGGGCGGCGGCATCGCAATGAATTTTCTGAATGCCGGCATCCCGGTCAAGATGCTGGAGATGAAGCAGGACGCGCTGGATCGCGGCGTGGCGACGATTCGCAAAAACTACGAGTCGCAGATTAAAAAAGGCAAGCTCAAGCAGGCCATGTACGACGAGCGCATGGCGCTGCTCAGCACCACGCTGAGTTACGACGATCTGAAAGACGCCGACATGGTGATCGAGGCTGTGTTCGAGGAGCTCAGTGTCAAAGAGAAGGTGTTCAAGGAGCTGGACCGCGTGATGAAGCCCGGTGCCATCCTCGCGTCGAACACCTCGACGCTCGACATGAACAAAATAGCCGGTTTCACCAAGCGTCCGCAAGACGTGATTGGCACGCACTTTTTCAGCCCGGCCAATGTGATGAAGCTGCTTGAAGTGGTGCGCGGTGAAAAAACGGGCAAGGACGTGCTGGCGACCGTCATGGCGCTGGGCAAAAAAATCCGCAAAACCTCGGTTGTCTCGGGCGTGTGCGACGGCTTTATCGGAAACCGGATGATCGAGCAATACAGCCGCCAGGCCGGGTTTCTGCTTGACGAAGGATGTACCCCCACGCAGGTGGACAAGGCGGTCGAGCGCTTCGGTTTTGCGATGGGTCCGTTTCGCATGGGCGACCTGGCCGGCAACGACATCGGCTGGGCCATCCGCAAGCGCCGCTACGAAGAAAAGCCCGGCATGAAGTACAGCAAAACCGCCGACCTGCTTTGCGAGATCGGCCGCTTCGGCCAGAAAACTGGCGCGGGCTGGCACGACTACCTGCCGGGCAAGCGTGATGCGATTCCTTCAGCGCTGGTGGTCGAGATGATTGACAAACACCGCAAGAGCCTGGGCATTGAGCCGCGCAAAATTTCCGACGACGAGATCGTGCAGCGGCTGGTGTATTCGCTGGTCAACGAAGGCGCGCACATTCTTGAAGACGGCATTGCGTCAAAGGCCAGCGACATCGACATGGTCTATATCACCGGCTACGGCTTTCCATTTCATCGCGGCGGGCCGATGCTGTATGCCGATCAGGTCGGGCTGTTCAATGTCGTGCAGGCGATGAAACGCTTTGCGTTGAACCCGCTCGATGACGCCGCATTCTGGCAACCGGCACCGCTGCTGGCCCGGCTGGTGGCCGAAGGTAAAACCTTCAACTAATGGCCAAGCCGCAAACCCCAACACAAGGATTCCCATGACCACAGCCCTCATCGTCTCCACCGCCCGCACGCCGCTTGCCAAAAGCTGGAAGGGCGCGTTCAACATGACGCACGGCGCAACGCTAGGCGGCCACGCAGTCGAGCACGCACTCAAGCGCGCCGGTATCGAAGCCGCCGAAGTCGATGACGTGATCATCGGCTGCGCGACACCAGAAGGCGCGACCGGCTCCAACATCGCGCGCCAGATCGCGCTGCGAGCGGGTTGCCCAGTCACGGTGTCGGGCATGACGGTCAACCGCTTCTGCTCGTCGGGCCTGCAGACCATTGCGCTGGCAGCGCAGCGCATCATCGCGGGCGAGGCCGACATTTACGTGGCCGGCGGCGTCGAGAGCATCTCTTGCGTCCAACAAGAGGCCAACACCCACATGCTGGCCGATAGCTGGCTGATGAAAAACAAGCCCGAGATTTACTGGAACATGCTGCAAACGGCAGAGCAGGTGGCCAAGCGCTACGGCATCTCGCGCGAGCGCATGGACGAATACGGCGCGGGCAGCCAGCAAAAGGCCACCGCCGCGCTGGAGGCAGGGCGCTTTGAAGCCGAGATCGCGCCGATCACTGTGACCGCCGGCGTCGTCGATCCCGTGATGGGTCTGACCAGCAAAAAAGTCACTGTCAGCAATGACGAAGGCATTCGCGCTGGCACCACAAAAGAAGGCATCAGCGGCATCAAGCCAGCGATTCCGGGCGGCGTGATTGCAGCGGGCAACGCCAGCCAGTTTTCAGACGGCGGCGGTGCGGTCGTGATGATGGACGAGAAAGTCGCCGCCAGAAAAAACCTGAAACCACTGGGCCGTTTTCTAGGCTTTGCAGTGGCCGGTTGCGAGCCCGACGAGATGGGCATCGGCCCGGTTTTTGCCATTCCGAAGGTGCTGGCCAAACTGGGCTTGAAGGTCGAAGACATCGACCTGTGGGAATTGAACGAAGCCTTCGCCGTGCAGGTGCTGTATTGCGCCGACAAGCTCGGCATTCCGATGGACCGGCTCAACGTCAACGGCGGCGCGATTGCTGTTGGTCACCCCTATGGCGTCACCGGCCAGCGCCTGACTGGCCACGCCTTGATCGAAGGCAAACGCCGTGGCGCGAAGCGGGTTTGCGTGACGATGTGCATCGGCGGCGGCATGGGGGCGGCGGGGGTGTTTGAGGTGCTTTGAACGGCAGCGCGTGAACTTGAATCGTCGCTGCACGCAAGCTGTTTCCAACTTCAAATCGCCATTGAGCCTGCACCCGTCATGTTCCGCGATACCCTTGATTTTTTAATCCACGACTGGCTCGATGCCGAGTCGCTAAACCAGCGCCCGCGTTTTGCCGACCATTCGCGCGAAACCTTCGACGCTGTGTTCGACACCTGCGAGCGCATCGCCCGCGAGAAATACGCGCCCTTCAACCGAACCGTCGATGTGCAGGAGCCGCACTTTGACGGCGAGAAGGTCACGCTGCCGCAGGCGACGCATGATGCGCACCAGGCTTATGCGGCCTCGGGCATGCTCAGTGCCGCGCAGGACTACGCCATCGGCGGCATGCAGCTGCCCTACACCATCGAGGCGGCGGCCAATGCTTTTTTTGCGCTGGCTTCGGTCAGCATCGGCTCAGGCATGCTGACCACCGGCAACGCCAATTTGCTGATGGTTCACGGAACAAAACGGCAGCAAGAGGTGTTTGCAAAAAACGAATTCTCGGGACGGTTTTCAGGAACGATGTGCCTGTCTGAACCGCAGGCCGGCTCGTCGCTTAGCGATGTCACTACGCGGGCCTTGCCCGATGGCGACGACTTCGCGTCCGACCCGCTCGGCCCCCGCTATCGCCTGACCGGAAACAAGATGTGGATCTCATCGGGCGAGCATGAGCTGACCGAAAACATTGTGCATCTGGTGCTGGCCAAAATCCCGGGGCCAGACGGCAAGCTGATTGCCGGCACCCGCGGCATTTCGCTGTTCATCGTGCCGAAGAAACTGGTCGATCAAAACGGCGAGTTGACCGGCGTTCGCAACGACGTAGCGCTGGCCGGGCTCAACCACAAACTGGGCTGGCGCGGCACCACCAATACGCTGCTCAATTTCGGCGAAGGCCGGTATCCGGTCGGCGGCAAGGCGGGAGCGATTGGCTACCTGGTCGGCGAGCCGCATCGGGGGCTGCGCTGCATGTTCCACATGATGAACGAGGCGCGCATCGGGGTGGGCATGGCGGCGACGATGCTCGGCCTGGCTGGCTATTACGCCTCGCTTGACTACGCAAAGACACGCACGCAAGGACGTGCGCCTGGCGCTGGCGGAAAAGACGCTTCGCAGCCGCCGCTGCGCATCATCGAGCATGCCGATGTCAAAAGAATGCTGCTTGCCCAAAAAGCCTACGGCGAGGGCGCGCTGGCGCTGGAGCTGTATTGCGCGCGGCTGGTCGATGAGCAGCACACCGGCGATGCCGAGGCGGCTGACAATGCGCGCTTGCTGCTCGAAGTGCTGACGCCCATCGCCAAAAGCTGGCCCAGCGAATGGTGCCTGGAGGCCAATTCGCTGGCCATTCAGGTTCATGGCGGCTACGGCTACACACGCGATTTTCCGGTCGAGCAATATTGGCGCGACAACCGGCTCAACATGATTCACGAAGGCACCCACGGCATCCAGGCGCTTGACCTGCTGGGGCGCAAGGTGTTGCTCGAAGG
>JANOOO010000148.1:0-2274 GCA_031421375.1 Polaromonas sp. | reverse complement strand
AAGCAGTTGCATGGCCATGTCCTTGAAAGCCAGCGTCGGGCCGTTGGACAGGGCTTGCAGATACAGCCCGTCCTCCAGCTGGCGCAGCGGAGCAATCTCTGCGCTACCGAAAATCTCTTGCGTGTAGGTCTTGTCGCAAATTGCTTTTAGATCGGCTGCGGGAATGTCGTCGATGTAGAGCGACAAAATTTCAAACGCGAGCGAGGCGTACGGCAGCTTTCGCCACCGCTGCAAAGTTGCGGCATCGACCTGGGGATACTTTTCCGGCAAATAGAGCCCGCCATCGGGAGCGAGCCCTTCGAGCAGGATTTCGCTGAAACGCTTGCCACTTTCGCCGCCACCGGCTACGGCTGCGGCGCGGGTTGACAGGTAACGCATCAGGCGAGTTCCTCCTTGCGTATCCGCACGATGGGAGCCAGCACGGTCGGCAGCATCTGCATTTGCGCCAGTGCTGCGTTCATGCTGGACTCGACACAATCGTGCGTCAGGATGATCAGGTCGGTCTGCGTCGAGCCTTCGCCGCCCACCTCGTCGGCTTCGCGTTGCAGCATGGCGTCAATGCTGATCGACGCCTCGGCCAGAATACCGGTAACTTTCGCCAACACGCCAGCTTGATCGGCAACCTTCAGGCGCAGGTAATAGGCGGTCACGACTTCGCCGATCGGCAACACGGGTATGTCGCTCATTGAATCGGGCTGGAAAGCCAGATGCGGCACGCGCTGGCCGGCGTCGGCGCTGTGCAGTCGTGCAATATCGACCAGATCGGCAATGACGGCACTCGCCGTCGGCTCGCTGCCCGCACCCTTGCCATAAAAAAGCGTGGTGCCAACGGCGTCACCATGAATCATCACGGCATTCATCGCGCCCTCAACATTGGCGATGAGGCGCTTGGCCGGCACCAGGCTGGGGTGAACACGCAGCTCGATGCCGGCGCGTGTTTTCTTGTCGGCATCAAGCGGCCTGAGCTTGGTGATGGCCAGCAGCTTGATGCGGTAGCCAAGTTGCTCGGCATAGCGAATATCTTGCGCGTTAAGTTGCGTAATGCCCTCGATGTAAGCCCTGTCGAACTGCACCGGCACGCCAAAAGCAATGGCCGACATCAGCGCGGCCTTGTGCGCTGCGTCTATGCCTTCAATGTCGAATGTCGGGTCGGCTTCGGCGTAGCCGAGTTGCTGCGCCTGCTTGAGAACCACGCTGAAGTCGAGGCCCTTGTCGCGCATCTCGCTCAGGATGAAGTTGGTCGTGCCGTTGACGATGCCGGCAATCCACTCAATGCGGTTGGCTGTCAGGCCCTCGCGTAGCGACTTGATGATGGGTATGCCGCCAGCAACGGCCGCCTCAAATGCGACCATGACCCCTTGACGCTGGGCCGCCGCAAAGATCTCGGTGCCGTACACGGCCAGCAGCGCCTTGTTCGCGGTCACAACGTGCTTGCCGGCCTGGATTGCTTCGAGCACCAGCTGCCGGGCAATGCCATAGCCACCGATCAACTCCACCACCACATCAATGGCCGGGTTAGCAATGACGGCGCGGGCATCGGCGACGACCTGAACCCCGGTGCCGACGAGACTTTGCGCACGCGCTGTATCGAGGTCGGCCACCATGGCAATCTCAATGCCCACGCCGGTCCGCCGCCGGATCTCAGCCTGATTGCGTTTCAACACATTGAAAACGCCGCCGCCCACGGTGCCGATGCCCAGCAGGCCAACTTGAATGGATTTCATGCTCTTCTTATACAAAAACGGGCCGCAGCCCAATTGGGTCAGGCGCGGGCAGCTACTAATTTAATAGCGGGCTGACGACTCTCAAAGACGTTGCGCTTGCGGTAGCTTTCAAGGAAGCGGGCGATGCGGCCGATGGCCTCACGCAGGTCGTCCTCATGCGGCAAAAACACGATGCGAAAGTGGTCGGACGCAGGCCAGTTAAAGCCCGTTCCCTGCACCAGCATCACGCGCGTTTCCTTGAGCAGCTCAAGAAAAAACTGCCGGTCGTCGGCGATCGGGTACACCGCCGGGTCGAGGCGCGGGAACATATAAAGCGCGGCCTGCGGCTTGACGCAACTGACGCCGGGAATCGCCGTGATGAGCTCGTGCGCCAGGTCGCGCTGACGCCGCAATCGACCGCCCTCACCGACCAGATCGTTGATGCTTTGATACCCGCCGAGCGCGGTTTGAATCGCCCATTGCCCCGGCACGTTGGAACACAGCTTCATGTTCGACAGCATGTTGAGGCCCTCGATGTAATCGCCAGCGGACCGCTTGTCGCCCGAGACGA
>JANOOO010000147.1:0-3059 GCA_031421375.1 Polaromonas sp. | reverse complement strand
CTCGTCCCAGGTGTTTTTGGTCGAAACCGTCTGCATGAAGCCGCGCGGCGCTTCGAGCGCCTTGGAGCTGGCGGTGAAGCCCTTGCTAGCCAGCAATGCCGACATCAAGCCAGCCCGCGCCGCAGCGCCGGGGTGAAAAGGTTTGGTCATGGTGCCGAACTGCTCGCGCATGCCGATCGGCTGCGACGCCGCAATGCCCAGCGCCATCGCGGTTTGCTGCACGTCGAGCTTGAGCAGCCGCGCGCAGGCCGCTGCCGCACCCAGCGTGCCGGTCGAGCCGGTGATGTGCCAGCCGCGGTCGTAGTGGTCGGGGTACATCGCGTTGCCGATGCGGCATGACACGTCGATGCCCAGCACCAGCGCGTCGATCAGCTCGCGGCCCGAGGCACCGGTGTGCTCGGCCAAAGCCAGCAGGCTGGAGGCCACCGGTCCGGCTGGGTGGATGATGGTTTTGAGGTGGGTGTCGTCATAGTCGAAGGTGTGCGAGCTGATGCCGTTGAGCAAGGCAGCGCTGCCCATATCAACTTTGTCCTGGCGACCGAGCACCCTGGCCTGGGCTGCGGGCTGCAGCATCTGCACAGCGGCCAGCGCCGCCTCGACCGACTCATGCCGCGCCGCACCGACGGCGCAGCCGAGCCAGTTCATGAAGGTGCGGTGCGCCTCGTGATCGACCGCGTCGCTCCAGCCGCCAGCCGCAAAGCCGGGGTGGGTGGCGACAAAATGCGCAAGGATTTGCGTGATGGCGGGGGCGTGGTGGTCAGCGGCGACCTGGGTGTTGCGGGCCATGATTGTTTGTGGGTTTGTAGAGTCGATAGGGGAAGAGAAGGCGAAGTTTCCACCGCGAAGGCGCGAAGGCGCGAAGGCGCAAAGATCGCAAAGGAAGAGGCTGATAAATTGAATCGCTTCGCGTTCTGTGCGTCTTTGCGTTGGATGTCCGGCTTGAGGTGCAGGCCGCAGTTGCTATTAAATCAGTAGCTGTATGCGCCCGATTGGTAACGCTGTGCGAGTTGTTTGGACATGAAACGACGGCGAAAAAACTCTGGCGATCAACTGTCGAGCTCAATCTTCCGGTCTTTGGCCAGTCGGGTCCAGCGCGCAATGTCGGTCTTGATGAAAGCCGCAAACTCCTCTGGCGACATCACCATCGGCTCAATGGCTTCGATCGACAGCTTTTCGCGCATGTCGGGTGCGCGCAGCACCGTCGCCAGCGATTCGTTGAGCTGCTTGACGATGGCAGGCGGCATGCCGGCCGGGCCGACCACGCCATACCACTGCTGCGCGTCAAAGCCCTTGAAGCCGGACTCTTCGAGCGTCGGCAGATCCTTGAATTGCGGGTGCCGAACCAACCCGGTCACAGCCAGCGGCCGCACCCTGCCGGAGCGGATGTGCGGCACGGCGGCGGCGAGGCCGGGGAACATGGCCTGCGTCTGCCCGCCGATCAAATCAGTGAACGCCGGGGCCACGCCGCGGTACGGAATGTGAACCATGAAGGAGTCGATCTGCTGCTTGAACAGCTCCATCGTCAGGTGCGTCAGTGAGCCCTGACCGGCCGAGCCGTAGCTGATCTTGCCGGGGTTTTTCTTGAGGTATGCGACGAACTCCTGCACGGTTTTGACCGGCAGCGCGGCGTTCACCACCAGCACATTGGGCGTGCCGCCGATCATGCCGATGGCGGTGAAGTCCTTAATCGGGTCGTAGGGCAGTTTGCGCGTGGCCGGGCTGGTGCCGTGCGTGGCAACGTAGCCCTGCATCAGCGTGTAGCCGTCGGCTGCGGCGCGCGCTGTGGCCTGCGAGGCGATCACGCCGCCGCCGCCACCCTGGTTATCGACGATGAAGGATTGCTTGAGCAGGGTGCCCCAGCGTTCTGTCACGGTGCGGCCCACCATGTCGCTGCCACCGCCGGCCGCCACCGGCACGATGTAGCGAATCGGCTTGTCCGGGTAGGCAGTTTGGGCAGGGGCCACACCGGGGGCAAAAATCAAAGCTGGCGCGGCGAGGGCCGGTGCGGCTTGCAACAGGGTGCGTCGTTTCAAGGTGGCTCCAGTCAGTTATGAAAATCTTGAAACTTGTCCCCGTGGGAGCAGAGGCGATGGCCGGCTCAGGGCTCGCGCCTGTCGCTGCTGATTTCGCGCACTTCGACATCGACCACGTCATGGTGGACGGGCTGGCCGGGCTGGTTGGGCTGCGGACGTGCGCCCGCGCCGGGCCAGGCACCAGCAGTCGAAAACTTCCTGAGCTGCCTGAACTGGCCAAAGAGCACTGCCACGGCGGGCCTGCGGCCAGTCAGCAGAAACACCACGCCGCCCCAGGCGAGGTAAACAAGCGCGGCGGCAATCAGTCCGAGCGCAAACACCAGCGCCAGCGCAAGCAGCGAGAGCTTCAGGAAAATGCCGAGGATGGCGCTCAGAAAGGCGGTCACGTAATCTCCCGCAGTGGGGCGTCGGGTCGTTGAGTGGGGCATGGATCAGTCCTTTCAAACCTGCAGTTGACGTTGAGAGCGCGCATTTCAAGCCGAGTTCAGTTCAGCAGCGCCTGCGCAAACTCGCGCGCATTGAATGTCTCCAGGTCCTCAAGCTTTTCACCGACGCCGATGAAATACACCGGCACCGGTTTCAAATCGGCTTTGGTCGCCTGCCGCTCGCGCGCCCACAGCGCAATCGCGGCCAGTACGCCGCCCTTGGCAGTGCCGTCGAGTTTGGTCACGATCAGGCCGGTGAGTTGCAGCGCATCGTCGAACGATTTGACCTGGCTCAGCGCGTTCTGGCCGGTGTTGCCGTCGATCACTAAAAGCACTTCATGCGGAGGCGAGCTGTTAGCCCCCACGCTCCCCACTTCGTGTGGTTCGCTGCCCCCCGAGGGGGCGCTGCGCCTGTGGCCCGGCAAAGCCGGTTCCAGGCCCCGGCGGGTGAAGAGGACGGCTCAACGTTTCGCGCGATTTCTATCTTGGCGATGACCAGCTTCATCTTGCGCAGCTCGTCCATCAAATGCAGCTGCGTCGGCAGCCGACCGGCGGTATCGACCAGCACCACGTCCTTGCCACGCGCCTTGCCGGCGCTGAC
>JANOOO010000146.1:0-2042 GCA_031421375.1 Polaromonas sp. | reverse complement strand
GCACGCTTAAAGGTGGCCAGCCATGATTCCCGAAATTGGCCATTTCGCGCTCATCCTTGCGCTGATGATGGCGCTGTCGCAGAGCGTGCTGCCGCTCATTGGTGCGGCCACCGGCAAGCGCAGCTGGATGGCGCTGGCCCGACCGTCTGCGCGCGGGCAGTTTTTGTTTGTGGCGATTGCCTACGGCTGCCTGACCTACGCCTTTATCAACAACGATTTTTCGGTGCTGCTTGCGGCGCAGCATTCAAATTCAACCTTGCCGCTGATGTACCGCATCACCGCTGTCTGGGGCAACCATGAAGGCTCGATTTTGTTGTGGTCGCTAATCCTTGCGGGCTGGACGCTGGCTGTTTCAATTTTCAGCAAGCAGCTCGACGAACGCATGGCTGCCCGCGTGCTGGGCGTGATGGGCTTCGTCAGCTGCGGCTTTTTGCTGTTCACGCTGTTCACCTCCAACCCGTTTTGGCGTTTGCTGCCTGCCGCCGCCGATGGCCGTGACTTGAACCCGCTGCTGCAAGACCCCGGCATGATCATTCATCCGCCGATGCTCTACATGGGCTATGTCGGCTTTGTCGTGGCCTTCGCGTTTGCGATTGCTGCGCTGCTGGCCGGCAGGCTCGACGCCGCGTGGGCACGCTGGTCGCGGCCCTGGACCACGGTGGCCTGGTGTTTTCTGACCTTTGGCATCGCGCTTGGCAGCTTTTGGGCGTATTACGAACTCGGCTGGGGCGGCTGGTGGTTTTGGGACCCGGTTGAAAACGCCTCTTTCATGCCCTGGCTGGTTGGCACGGCATTGATTCATTCGCTGTCAGTGACTGAAAAGCGAGGCGGCTTCAAGATGTGGACGGCGCTGCTGGCGATCATCACGTTCTCGCTGTCGCTGCTCGGCACCTTCATCGTGCGTTCGGGCGTGCTCAGTTCGGTCCATGCGTTTGCCACTGATCCGGCTCGCGGCGTTTTTATTTTGGGTTTTCTGGTGCTGGTGGTTGGCGGGTCGCTGTTGCTGTTTGCCCTGCGCGCTCCCAAGGTGGGTGGGGGTGGCAGCTTTGAACTGGTCTCGCGCGAGTCGATGCTGTTGGCGAACAATGTGGTGCTGGTGGTGGCCGCCGCCGCCGTCATGCTCGGCACCCTGTACCCGCTGGTGCTCGATGCGCTGGGCTTCGGCAAGCTGTCGGTCGGCCCGCCGTATTTTGTCGCGGTGTTTGTGCCGCTGATGGCCCCGGCACTGTTTTTGATGGGCGTCGGGCCGATGACGCGCTGGCGTCAGGCGGGTGTACTGGACCTGGCCAAACGTCTGCGCTGGGCCGGCGGAGTCAGTCTGGCTGCCGCGCTGATCGCACCGCTGGTGCTGCAAAGCTGGACGCCGCTGATCGGCTTTGGCTTGTTGGCATCAGCCTGGGTCGCCAGTACAGCCGTGCTCAACCTGGTGCTGCGGGTGCGTGAGCATCCGGCCCGCGTCGGGCGCGCGCTGGCTGCGCAGCCCGGCAGCTACTACGGCATGCTGCTGGCGCACTTCGGCGTGGCGGTTTTTGTTTTTGGCGTCACCATGGTCGGCGGTTTTTCGAGCGAGTCCGATGTACGCATGGAAGTCGGCGACGTGACCGCAGCCGGGCGCTACGAGGTTCGCATGGACGGCGTGCGCGACATCGTCGGCCCCAACTACCAGGCGGTCCGCGCCACGCTGCTGCTGACCGAGAGCGGCAAGCCGATTGCAACGCTGCACCCCGAGCGGCGCGTGTACAATATTAGCCGCTCACCGATGAGCGAAATCGCCATTGACCGCAGCTTGAGGCGCGATGTGTATGTTGCGCTCGGCGAGCCCGTCAGCGCCACCGCCTGGAGTGTGCGCGTGCATCACAAGCCGTTTGTCAATTTGATCTGGCTGGGCTGCCTGTTGATGGCGGGCGGCGGCTTGCTGGCGGTGTTGGACCGGCGCTACCGCAACCAGCGTCGGGCGGCTGTTCAACCCATGCCTGCCACCGACGGCGTAGCGACGGCCCGTCCGGTGCCGCCTGTTGCGCTGCCCACATCATGAAGCGCTA
>JANOOO010000145.1:0-16580 GCA_031421375.1 Polaromonas sp. | reverse complement strand
GCCTTGCGTGGTCTCAATATCAGTATCACCACAACGGCCAAGACCGATGATGAGTGCAAGGCACTTCTCACCGCCTTCCGTTTTCCGTTCAAGAACTGAAGGCGCGACATGGCAAAACAAGCATTGCTGCAACGTGAACTCAAGCGCGACAAACTGGTCGCCAAGTTCGCCAAGAAACACGCTGAACTCAAGAAGACGTCCAACGACTTCAAGCGCACCGATGACGAGCGCGCGCTGGCTCGTCTTGAGCTGCAGAAGTTGCCTCGCAACGCAAATCCGACTCGCCAGCGCAATCGCTGTGCGATCACGGGTCGGCCGCGTGGCACGTTCCGTCAATTCGGCTTGGCTCGCGCCAAGATTCGTGAATTGGCTTTTGCTGGTGATATCCCGGGTATCACCAAGGCAAGCTGGTAAGCAATAGGAGAGACGCAAAATGAGTATGAGTGATCCTATTGCCGACATGCTGACACGCATTCGGAACGCGCAGATGGTTGAAAAAGCTGTTGTGCTGGTGCCTTCGTCGAAGGTCAAAGTTGCCATTGCACAAGTCCTCAAGGACGAGGGCTATATCGATGGCTTTGCAGTCAAAGGTGAAGACGGCAAGCCGCAACTTGAAATTGCGTTGAAGTATTACGCAGGCAAGCCGGTGATCGAGCGCATCGAGCGCGTGAGCCGCCCTGGTCTCCGTGTGTACAAAGGCCATGGTGCCATTCCTCAAGTCATGAATGGTTTGGGCGTAGCGATTGTTACGACCCCGCAAGGCGTGATGACAGATCGCAAGGCTCGTGCAACCGGTATCGGTGGCGAAGTTTTGTGTTACGTAGCCTGATCGCGGCATTGAAAGGAAACTGAAAATGTCTCGTGTAGGAAAAATGCCCGTCTCCGTGCCGCAAGGCGTGGACGTGGCCATCAAGCAGGATCAGGTCAACGTCAAAGGGGTGCTTGGCACGCTGTCGTTGACCCAAAACAACCTCGTCACCATCAAGAGCGACGGCGGCAAGCTCACCTTCGCACCGGCCAACGATTCGCGTGAAGCGAATGCCATGAGTGGAACCATGCGTCAGTTGGTCAACAACATGGTGACTGGCGTGACCAAGGGTTTTGAAAAGAAGCTGAGCCTCGTCGGCGTCGGCTTTAAAGCCCAGGCCCAGGGTGCGAAGCTCAATTTAACCGTTGGCTACTCACATCCGGTTGTCATGGATATGCCGGCTGGTATCAAGGTGGAAACGCCGACGCCAACCGAGGTGGTGATAAAGGGCTCCGACCGCCAGCGCGTGGGGCAAATCGCTGCCGAAGTGCGTGCCGTTCGCCCTCCTGAGCCTTACAAGGGCAAAGGCATCCGTTACTCGGATGAAAAGATCACGATCAAAGAAACCAAGAAGAAATAAGGAGCTGCAGCATGTTGACCAAAAAAGAGCAGCGCCTGCGCCGTTCGCGCCAGACC
This sequence comes from Polaromonas sp., assembly GCA_031421375.1. Classification (GTDB taxonomy): domain Bacteria; phylum Pseudomonadota; class Gammaproteobacteria; order Burkholderiales; family Burkholderiaceae_C; genus Polaromonas. Next base: position 15,136 of record JANOOO010000145.1, on the reverse strand, counting down.
CGGATCCGAATTGCGACGCAAGGCGTGGCAAGGCTGACCGTCAATCGCACGAATCTTCACATCTACGCCAGCGTTATTTCCGGCGACGGAACCAAAATTCTGGCCTCGGCCTCGACTGCAGAAGTCGAAGTGCGCAAAGATATCGGTGCTTCCGGCAAGGGCGGAAATGTGGCAGCAGCACAGGCCATCGGCAAGCGTATTGCCGAGAAGGCAAAAGCTGCCGGTGTCGAGAAAGTGGCGTTTGATCGCGCCGGTTTTGCGTACCACGGCCGCGTTAAAGCGCTGGCTGATGCGGCTCGCGAAGCTGGCTTGCAGTTTTAAGCAGACTGGAAATAAGTATGGCCAAGTTTCAAGCAAAACAGCAAAACGACGCTCCAGACGATGGTCTGAAGGAAAAAATGATCGCGGTTAACCGCGTGACCAAAGTCGTCAAGGGTGGCCGAATTCTCGGCTTCGCAGCACTAACCGTGGTTGGTGACGGCGATGGCCGTGTCGGCATGGGAAAAGGCAAATCCAAAGAAGTGCCGGCTGCGGTGCAGAAAGCCATGGAAGAAGCTAGGCGCAACATGACCAAGGTCTCGTTGAAGAATGGGACGATCCATCACAACGTCTTTGGCCATTGGGGCGCAGCCAACGTCATGATGGCTCCAGCTCCCAAGGGAACGGGCATCATCGCGGGCGGACCCATGCGCGCGGTGTTTGAGGTCATGGGCATTACCGACATCGTGGCCAAGAGCCATGGGTCGAGCAACCCATACAACATGGTGCGGGCCACCATGGACGCCCTGAACAATTCCACCACCGCATCAGACATTGCAGCCAAGCGCGGCAAGTCGGTTGAAGAGATCTTCGGTTAAGGCGGGCAACGAAATGACCAAAGACAGCAAATTAAAAGTGCAACTCGTTCGCAGCCCAATCGGCACCAGAGAGTCACACCGTGCAACGGTTCGGGGCTTGGGTTTGCGTGGCGTCAATAGCGTCAGCGAACTGGAAGACACGCCCGCCGTGCGCGGAATGATCAACAAGATCAGTTATCTGGTCAAGGTTATCTGAGCGGAGACTCAAAAATGGAATTGAATACGATCAAACCCAGCGCTGGCGCAAAACACGCTAAACGGCGTGTCGGTCGCGGCATTGGCTCGGGACTGGGTAAAACGGCAGGGCGCGGCCATAAAGGACAAAAGTCGCGTGCCGGTGGTTATCACAAGGTGGGCTTTGAGGGCGGTCAAATGCCGATGCAGCGCCGCTTGCCCAAGCGCGGCTTCAAATCCCAGAATCTGAGATTCAACGCAGAAGTGACCTTGACTGCCCTTGAGCAATTAGGTTTGGCCGAAGTCGATCTGCTGGTGCTCAAAACTGCGCGTCTGGTTGGTCAGCATGCCAGAAACGTCAAGGTTATCAAGTCAGGTGAGCTGTCGCTGGCTGTCAAGCTCAATGGCGTTGCGGCTACTGCCGGTGCCAAGCTGGCTATTGAGGCCGTTGGCGGCTCGATCGCCTAATTACCAACGGAATAATCAGTGGCAACCAACGCGACTCAGATTGCAAAGACCGGCAAGTACGGGGATCTGCGCAATCGTCTGGTTTTTTTGCTGCTGGCTTTGGTGGTGTATCGCATTGGTGCGCATATTCCGGTACCAGGCATCGATCCGAACCAACTTAAAGAGCTGTTCAAGGGTCAGCAGGGGGGCATATTGAATTTGTTCAATATGTTTTCCGGAGGTGCCTTGTCGCGGTTTACGGTATTCGCACTGGGCATCATGCCCTATATTTCTGCCTCGATCATCATGCAGTTGTTGACCTATGTAGTGCCAACATTCGAGCAAATGAAAAAGGAGGGCGAAAGCGGACGCCGCAAGATTACCCAGCTTACCCGCTACGGCACATTGGCATTGGCTTTGGTTCAGTCGTTAAGCATTGCGGTGGCGCTAGAAAGCTCTGCTGGTTTGGTGCTCTCGCCCGGATTTGGCTTCAGACTCACGGCGGTTTTCAGCCTGACCGCTGGCACGATGTTTTTGATGTGGCTGGGAGAGCAGATTACCGAGCGAGGCTTGGGTAACGGAATTTCGATTCTGATTTTTGCGGGAATTGCTGCGGGATTGCCGAGTGCCATGGGCGGCCTGCTTGAGCTGGTTAGAACGGGTGCCATGAGTATTCTGGTGGCTATTTTGATCGTCGCAGTGGTCGTGCTCGTCACTTACTTCGTGGTATTTGTCGAGCGTGGTCAGCGAAAAATTCTCGTTAATTATGCGCGGCGCCAGGTTGGTAACAAGGTTTATGGCGGACAGTCGTCGCATTTGCCATTGAAGCTGAACATGGCCGGCGTAATTCCACCAATATTCGCGTCGTCAATCATCTTGCTGCCAGCGACGATTGTGGGCTGGGTGAGCACCGGTGACAGCATGCGTTGGTTACGTGATATCGCGGGAACGTTGACGCCGGGCCAGCCCATTTATGTCATGCTCTACGCGGCTGCCATCATATTTTTCTGTTTTTTCTATACTGCACTCGTTTTTAATAGCCGGGAAACGGCTGACAATCTCAAAAAGAGCGGAGCATTTATCCCTGGAATTCGACCGGGAGACCAGACGGCGCGCTATATCGACAAGATTCTGGTTCGACTGACTCTGGCCGGCGCGGTTTATATCACGTTCGTGTGTCTGCTGCCTGAGTTTTTGATTTTGAAATACAACGTACCGTTTTATTTTGGCGGAACCTCGCTGATGATCATTGTTGTGGTCACGATGGATTTCATGGCCCAGGTACAGAATTATTTGATGTCGCAGCAGTATGAGTCTTTGCTGAAGAAGGCCAATTTCAAGACATCGCCTGGTGCCTGATCTCGGTATCTGGTTTGCGTCGCAGCGTTTCAAAGAAAAGTTTAGGAGAAAGCTATGAGAGTTTCTGCATCAGTTAAAAAGATTTGCCGCAACTGCAAGATCATCCGACGCAAGGGTGTCGTGCGGGTGATTTGCACCGATCCCCGTCACAAGCAGCGTCAAGGCTGATTTTCAAGAGTTTTAGAGGATAAAAATGGCCCGTATTGCCGGTATTAACATTCCGCCACAGCAGCACGCCGAGATCGGCTTGACCGCGATTTTTGGTATTGGTCGCACACGCGCGCGCAAAATTTGCGACGCTTGCAGCATCGCCTATTCCAAGAAGATCAAAGACCTGTCCGACGGTGATCTGGAAAAAATCCGTGATCAGATCGCCCTATTCACCATCGAAGGCGATTTGCGTCGCGAAACAACGATGAATATCAAGCGTCTGATGGATATTGGCTGCTATCGTGGTTTTCGGCATCGCCGCGGACTTCCCATGCGCGGTCAGCGTACCCGGACCAATGCTCGCACCCGCAAGGGCCCGCGCAAGGCGGCAGCATCCTTGAAGAAATAATTGAGAGATCAATATGGCAAAAGCACCGAATAACAGCGCCGCCCAGCGCGTTCGCAAAAAAGTCCGGAAAAATGTTGCGGATGGCATTGCGCACGTCCACGCATCGTTCAACAACACCATCATCACGATCACCGACAGGCAGGGCAACGCTCTGTCATGGGCGTCCTCGGGTGGCCAGGGCTTCAAGGGCTCTCGCAAATCGACACCGTTCGCGGCACAGGTAGCGTCGGAAGTTGCCGGTCGCGCGGCGATGGATCAGGGAATCAAGAACCTCGATGTAGAGATCAAGGGCCCTGGTCCTGGCCGTGAATCTTCGGTGCGTGCGCTGGGAGCCTTGGGCATTCGCATTAATTCGATTGCTGATGTGACACCTGTTCCGCACAACGGTTGCCGCCCGCAAAAGCGACGCCGAATTTAAGCGCTGCGCTGTTGATAAATCCGTTGCGGTGCAACGGGGCTGCCATCGGCGCTTCTATCAAGCCCACCGCCATTAGGTTTTTACCGAAGGCTCCTGCATAAACTGCAGCAGATGATTAAAGGATATTCAAGTGGCACGTTACCTCGGCCCCAAGGCCAAACTTTCACGCCGTGAAGGCACCGACCTTTTTCTCAAGAGCGCCCGCCGCGCAATTGGCGACAAGGCCAAGTTTGATTCAAAGCCCGGTCAGCATGGCCGCACCTCGGGCATGCGGACATCAGATTTCGGCTTGCAGTTGCGCGAAAAGCAGAAGGTCAAGCGGATGTACGGCGTACTCGAAAAGCAGTTCCGCCGCGATTTTGAAGAGGCTGATCGCCGCAAAGGCAACACGGGTGCCAACTTGCTTTTTATCCTGGAATCGCGTCTGGACAACGCGGTTTACCGCATGGGGTTCGGCTCGACGCGCGCAGAGGCCCGCCAGCTGGTTTCGCACAAGGCCATCACGGTTAACGGACAGTCGGTCAATATTTCGTCATACATGGTCAAGCCGGGCGATGTGATCGCGGTACGCGAAAAGTCGAAGAAGCAAGCGCGAGTTTTGGAGGCCCTGCAGCTCGCACAACAGGTGGGTATGCCGGCCTGGGTTGATGTCAGCATCGACAAAGGCGAAGGCATCTTCAAGAAGGTTCCCGACCGTGATGAGTTCGCCGCTGATGTCAATGAATCGCTGATCGTCGAGCTTTACTCACGTTAATTTTTCGTTCCTGCGAGACGGGGCACCGGCTCGCCAGGTTGTACTTCGCCGGCCTTATCGGTGTAACGAGCCGAGGGTATTGAGAGGAAGACTGTATGCAGACAAACTTGTTAAAACCAAAAACCATCAATGTCGAGCAACTGGGCACCAACCGTGCCAAGGTGACACTGGAGCCTTTTGAACGGGGTTATGGCCACACGCTTGGCAATGCACTGCGGCGCGTGCTGTTGTCGTCAATGGTCGGTCATGCCGCCACAGAGGTGACGATCGCTGGCGTGTTGCACGAATACTCGTCCATCGATGGCGTGCAGGAAGATGTCGTCAACATTCTGCTCAATCTGAAGGGTGTGGTGTTCAAGCTCCACAACCGCGACGAAGTAACGCTGAGCTTGCGCAAAGACGGCGAAGGGCCCGTGACGGCTGCAGATATTCAGACGCCACATGATGTTGAAATCGTCAATCCTGACCACGTGATCGTGAATCTGTCGCACGGCGGCAAGATCGACATGCAGATCAAAGTTGAGAACGGGCGTGGTTATGTGCCCGGCAATATCCGCCGCTACGGTGACGAGTCGCCGAAGTCGATTGGCCGCATCGTGCTGGACGCTTCATTCTCGCCGGTCAAGCGAGTCAGCTACACCGTCGAAAGTGCCCGCGTCGAGCAGCGTACTGACCTCGACAAGCTGGTTCTTGAAATTGAGACGAATGGCGCGGTCAGCGCCGAAGATGCTGTTCGCGCTTCTGCCAAGATTCTGGTCGAGCAACTGGCTGTGTTCGCGCAGCTCGAAGGCAACGAGTTGGCTGCCTTCGATGCACCAGTGCAACGCAGTTCGCAGCAGTTCGATCCGATCTTGCTGCGTCCGGTTGACGAGCTTGAGCTAACGGTTCGCTCCGCCAATTGCCTGAAAGCAGAAAATATCTATTACATCGGTGACCTCATTCAGCGCTCTGAGAATGAACTGTTGAAGACGCCGAATTTGGGCCGTAAATCGCTCAATGAAATCAAGGAAGTTCTCGCCTCGCGCGGACTGACATTGGGTATGCGCCTGGAAAGCTGGCCCCCGGCCGGACTCGACAAGCGTTAAGTCTAGACAAGAGCGTTTCATCCCAAAATGAAACAGTCCACGTGCAGTACCTGATACGGCTGCGCGACATAAAGAAAGAAAAGCACGATGCGACACGGACATGGATTACGTAAATTAAACCGCACCAGCGAGCACCGCCTGGCCATGCTGCGCAACATGATGAATTCGTTGCTGCAGCACGAAGTCATCAAGACGACGCTACCGAAGGCCAAGGAATTGCGGCGAGTAGTTGAACCGATGATCACACTTGGTAAAGAGCCGACGTTAGCCAACAAGCGGCTCGCATTTGATCGTCTGCGCGATCGCGATATGGTCGTAAAGCTCTTTGCCGAGTTGGGGCCGCGCTACCAGGCGCGTCCCGGTGGCTACACCCGAATCCTGAAAATGGGATTTCGCGTGGGCGACAACGCACCCATGGCATTGGTCGAATTGGTTGATCGTCCCGATGTATCGGAAGACACGGCTGCCGACACAAACAAGGCAGAATAAGCTATAATCTTGGAATACCGCGCGGTGGAGCAGCCTGGTAGCTCGTTGGGCTCATAACCCAAAGGTCGTAAGTTCAAATCTTGCCCGCGCAACCAAATCCCCAGCTTCACAAGCTGGTAGCAAACGCTCACTTAGGTGGGCGTTTCGCTTTCTGAGTCTGATTTCGAGTCAAATTCCCCGCTACGTTTCTTCTCGGCGTTGCTCTGCCATGTTGAAGCGATCAGGTGAGCGTGTTGAACTTTTTGATCGAACCCGCGGCGGGCTCAAGTGCGACAAGCGCTTCACTTTTGATGCAATCCGGCGCACAGCCTGCCGTCACACAGCGCCTCTTGCCAACACACTTGTGAAGTCCTGAATCGGAGCCACAAAAAAACCGCCTCTTGTCGATTGACAAGGGCGGCAAGAGAGCGGTCTTGGCGTTTGATCAGCCGAGGGTGTCAGCCCATATATTCAACGCCCAATTCATGGCGTACACGCCCTCCAGGTCAGTCGGCGCAGCAGACACACCGCCCGAACCGGGAACCGTTTTGTAGGTTTTATCAACCGCGTCGTACTGATGCACCGATGCAACGTGGACCACTTGCTTGGCGCTCACAAAGCTGTAGCAGGTGTTCGTCAGAACCGGTTGCGCGTTGACTGTCAGGCCCGACAGTTGGGCCACGACCGCTGCCGCGACCACTTTTCCGTGGGCATTGGCCATGTGACCGGACTTCGGCATCATCGGCGCAACCTGAATCGAGTCGCCAATGACGTGAACGTCTTTCGCAGCGGTCGATTCAAAGGTGAGGTAGTTGACGTTGCACCAGCGCCCATTGGAGTTGGCCAGCCCCGACTTCACTGCGATGTTGCCCGCACGCATGCTTGGCAACACGTTCAGCACATTGGCTTTGACGTCGCCCTGTACATCGAACTTGATGGTGCCGGTTTTTGCATCGACGGCGGTAGCCTTGTGTTGGGGCCGGTATTCCAGCATGCCGGCGTAGTTCTCGGCCCAGTATTTTTTGAACAGCGGACCTTTGGATGTCACGTCCTGGTTGGCATCGAGGATCAGGACTTTGGATTTCGGTTTGGCCTGCTTGAAGTAGCTTGCGACCTGGCTGGCGCGCTCGTACGGCCCGGGTGGGCAGCGATACGGCGCCTCGGGAATCGTCAATGCATAAACGCCCCCGTCAGGCATGGCTTCGAGCTGCTTGCGCAGAGCGAGAGTTTCCGCGCCGGCACTCCATGCCTGGAGCACCTGACCCGATGCGTTCGCGGCTTGAGAGCCCTCGATACTGTCCCACATCAGATCGATACCGGGCGACAGCACCAGCTTGTCGTAGGCAATGGTCGAGCCGCTGGCCAGCGTCACGGTTTTCTTGACTGCGTCAATGCCTGCCACCATGTCGCGGACAACTTTGACGCCGTGCTTGCTGCCGAGTTTGTCATAGGGCGACGTGATGTCGCTCATCGACTTGGAGCCACCCAGCACGAGATTGGAAATGGGGCATGAGACAAAGGCTGAATTTGGCTCGACCAACACCACGTCGATCTGGTAGTCCGACAGCATACGTACGTACTTGGCGGCAGTGGCCCCGCCGTAACCGCCGCCTACCACAATCACGCGGGCCTTCGCTGGAATGCCGCCCGGCAAGCCGGCACAACCGACAAAGCTGCCGAGCGCACCAAACGCTAAACCGGTCTGAACAAATTGACGTCTTTTCATAATTCTTTTCCTGCGTTAGCGCTTGATGGATGCAAAGTAGTCGCCCAAACGGTCGATTTGTTCATCGGTGTAGCCCTTGCTCAGCTGATGCATGATGGTCGCAGGTCGGCTGCCATCCTTAAAGGCTTTCATCTGAGCTGCGAATGCCGCTTTAGGCGCACCGGCCAAACCCGGCACCGTTGCTCCCTCGGCTGCCCGCCCGTCCGTGCCGTGGCAAGCGGCACAAGTCGAGGCCAGCGCGCGGGTGTTGAGATCAGCTTTGGGCTGAGCGTGGGCTCCCCAGCTTGCGCCCCAACCGGCGCAAACTATCGCAGCGGTGAAGAAAACAGTTTTGGCAGAATTCATTTGTGATGGACCCAAAAAAATGTATATTTGTCAAGAAGAATGTACTTTGATTCCGATTGGCGGTTACAAGGGTTTGCACCGTGAATCGCAACAACGACCCCACACAGGACGACTGAAATCGGCGACAGTGGCGCGGCGCTCAGCACCATCGCTGGGAGCCAGTGCCGGTCAGTACATCGACAAAAGAACGCCGTCGCATTCCAGCCTGAGGGTAGCTTATGTTTATTTATCGATCAGTCCGCCGTGTCCGTTGGCTCGCGCAAATGCCCGCTCTTCTAGCGCTCGCACTGGGCGTCCTGTTTGCCGCCAGCGCCAACGCCGCTGACGCCCCTGTCACCCTGCGTGCGCAGCAGGTGTCGCCCCATGTCTGGATGGTTCAGGGGCTGACTGCGCTGGGCACCCCGGCTAATCAAAACTTCATCTCCAACGCCGGCTTCATCGTGACACCGGCTGGCGTCGTGGTGATTGACGCGCTGGGCTCACCGGCGCTGGCCACCCGCCTGCTTGCCGAAATTCGCCGGGTGACGAGCCAGCCGGTGACGCATGTGATCGTGACCCATTACCACGCCGACCATGTTTATGGCTTGCAGGTTTTCAAGGCTGCAGGCGCGCGGATTCTGGCGCATCGCGTGGGCCGCGACTATCTCGAATCTGAAATTGCGCTGAAGCGGCTGCAGGACTCCCGGCAAACCCTGGCCCCGTGGATCAACGAGAAAACGCAACTTGTACCCGCCGACGAATGGATCATCGGCAAAAAGACACTGAACGTAGGCGGAGTGCGTATCGATATTGCGCCGGTTGGGCCCGCTCACACGCCCGAAGATTTGGTGGTGTATGTGCCCGCCGACAAGCTCTTGCTCGCCGGTGACCTGGTGTTTCGCAGACGCATTCCCTTCGTCGGCCAGGCCGACAGCGCCAATTGGATTGCCGCGCTTGATGCGCTGCTGCGCTTCGACGCCAGGGTGGTGGTGCCTGGGCATGGGCCGATTTCGACGAGCGTGCGCGAAGACCTGCAACTCACGCGCGACTACCTGACGCACCTGCGCGCCGTGATGGGTCCGGCTGCTAAAAATCTGGAACCCTTCGACGACGCCTACCTCGCCGCTGACTGGAGCCGATTCGAGTCGCTGCCGCTGTTCGGCGCGGCCAACCGCATGAACGCCTACAACACCTATTTGCTGATGGAGCGTGAAACGAAATGAAGCTCGCCGCCCGCAGCGCCAACAATTTGCGACGACGCGAAGCGCTGCTTGCGATGGCGTCGGGTTTGATGGCGCCCGGCTTGCTGGCGGCTGAGCGAGCCGTGCTGCCTGCCTCGCAATCGCTGACTGATGAATTGCAGCAAGCCATTCGCAAAGAAAGACCGCTGGTGGTGCTGGTCAGCCTCGACGGCTGCGCTTATTGCCAGGCGGTTCGGCAGAGTCATTTGGTGCCGCTGCGTGAGACCACCGGGCTGGCCGTGGTGCAGCTCAACATGCGCAGTCGGCAGCCGACGCGCAATTTCGATGGCAGCGCCGTCACCCACGACGAGCGCATTCGCGCCTGGGGCATCCGGCTGGCACCGACGCTGCTCTTCGTCGGCCGCGATGGCGCTGAGGTGGCCGAACGCCTAAGGGGCTATTCGGCTGATTTTTATTCGGCCTATCTGGCCGAGCGGCTGGCTCTGGCGCAGACCCGCATTCGAGGCTGAACCTCGGCGGCCTGCGCATGAATTGAAGGCAGATGCATTCGCTATAGTTTCAGTAGCTAATTGCGCCCGCTGTTGCTAGGAAAACGGCAAAAATCGCTTAAAAACTGAACCGAATTCAGGGTTCCGCATAGAGCCTCGCATGAATGCGCCGCGTGGTTCGCCACACCACCCACAACACCAGCGGAATCAGCACGCCGGTGGCGATCTCTGCATTGATGGGTGCGCCCGCCGCCTTCAATGCCTTGCTGGCGTAGAGCAGCAGGCTGATGACGTAGTAAGAGATCGCGGCAATCGACAGCCCCTCGACGGTCGATTGCAGGCGCAGTTGCAACTGCTGGCCGCGCGTCAGTTTTTCGAGCAGTTGGCGGTTTTGCAGCTCGGTGGCAATGTCCACGCGGGTGCGAAGCAAAGCGCTGGTGCGCGAGACGCGCTCCGACAGCGAACCGAGCCGCTGGCTTGACGCCGCCACCGTCGCCATCGCCGGCGACAGCCGCCGCTGCATGAATTCGCCCAGCATCTGCGTGCCCGGGATTGCTATTTCGCGCAGCTCGGCGATGCGCTCGTTCACCAGCGTGTGATAAGCCCGCGTGGCCGAGAAGCGGTAGATGTTTTCAGCGGTGTGCCGCTCAACACGCGCAGCCAGAGACACCAGCATGTCGAGCAAGCCCTGGTCCGACGCCGACTTGTCCTCCAGCAACGCGGTGATGCGCGCCAGCGAGGCCTCGGCTTCCGACAACAAGGGCGACAGCTGCTTGGCCACCGGCAGGCCGCGCAGCGCCATCAGCCGGTAGGTTTCCAGCTCCAGCAGGCGCTGCGAGATGCGTCCCACCCGCGTCTGGGTGGTGCCGGGCGGTGCAACGACCAGCATGCGTTCGAAGCCGTCGTTGCCAATTCGAAATTCCGTCACGGCCCACGAATGGCCGCGCCCGAGCTTGGACGCCACCACGTTTCGCCCACCGAACCAGCGCTGGGCCGCCCGCATCAGCGGCACATCGTCAGTCAGGTCGCCGGGCACCATGGCCATTTGAATCGCCGCAATGGTGCGCCCCGGAATGCTGCACAGCCAGGCAGCACTTACCAACGGCTCAGCCAACTGCAAAGGCTCGTCTGCGCCGAGCAGCGCCTCTTCTGCCAGCGGCTGCACGATGGAAAAGCGCGTGAACTCGCTGTGCCGCTCCCACTTCACGGTGAAGCCGGCAAAGCGCAGCCGCAAAAAGTTGTTTTGCAGCGTGTCCTGCGCCAGCGCGCTCTGGCCGGGCAGCAGGCGCAGGTGCTGCCACTCCTGCTCCCGCGTCACGCCTTCGTTGAGCACCGCCACGTACACGATCAGCGCAGGTAGCCGGATGCGCGCCGCCGGTCGGGCATGCACCTCGTTGTGCAGCGTGGCGCGTTCGCGGTCGTCTGGGGGCAGCCAGCAGGGCGAGGTGGCCGATGTTGAAGCGATCACGGCGTGGGTAGGCGGGGCGTCGGAAAGCGGGGCGTCTTGCATGCGGGCTATTTTGCGTTCAATTGCCGGCGCTGGGCCGGGTGGCAGCCGGGCTTTGCGTCCTGGCCGACGCTTCTAACGGTTCTAACGCTTCCGACGCTTCCGACGCAACGCAAGTCGCTTATTCGCGTTCGAGTTCCAGATACGTGCGGCTGGCGTTGCCCGGCATCAATTCGGTGGCATTGAGCAGGCGCAGGTAGGGGGCGGCGTTGAATGATTTGAGCGCCGCACTCAGGTCCACGCCTTCATCGACTGACTTTTTCATGTGGGCGCGCAAGGCCGTCAAATAGTCGGCCGTGTCGGCGCGGGCGACTGCCAGCGTGCTGACCTTGCCATGGCCGGGCACGATGTGCCGCGGCGCAAGGTCTTCGATCACCTGGAACGCAGCCAGCCAGGCTTGGGTGTTGCTGACGGGAATGACACTGAGCATGCGCTCGACATACACGATGTCGCCGGCGAACAGCACTTGTCTGGCGGGCAGCCAGACCATCATGTCGCCCGGGGTGTGGCCACCCCCGCGATGGCGCAGCGCCAGCGTCGTGCCGCCCAGTTCGAGCGTGACATCGTCACCCTCGATCAGCCGGGTCGGCAGCGTGGGCACCGTGCCGTCGGCGCGCTCTCTCAAGGCCGCATTCAGTGCGGCCATGTGCTCAGCACCGCGCGCCTGCATGTCAGGCCTGGCCTTTGCATGTGCGATCAACTCGGCTCCTTGCGCGGCAAAGTAGCCATTGCCCAGCCAGCGGTGGTCTTGCCCGCCGGTGTTGATGACCCAACGCACCGGCTGCGGCGTGATCTTTTTAACCGCAGCATGAATCTTCTGTGCCGACTGAAACGTGGCACCACTGTCAATCAACACCGCGCCTGTGGGCGTGACGATCAGTCCGATGTTGGCGTTGAGCGCCTCGTTGTCATAGCTGCGCGCGCCGGTTTCGCCAACGAAGGCATACACCCCTTCAGTCACCTTGCTGAAGCTGACCTCGACTGCCCCGGCACGCAGGCTCACCGCTGCAAGCAGGCTCAAGAGCAGCGCCATCAGCGGGCGAAGAATGCGCAGGGGAAGCCGAGCTTGAAGCAGTCGCATGCAAATCTTTCGGTAAAAACTCAGTGAGGCTTGCTGTGGGGCGGACCTGATTCGGCTGGCGGCTTGACCATCGTCCAGCCGCGTTCAGCCCACAGCTTCATGCCGCCCTGCACGTAACTCGCGTTCGTGTAACCCGACGCGCGCAGTTGCTCGACGACGCGGGCCGAACGGTTTTGCGTGTTGCAGATGATTAGAAACGGCTGCTTGTCGGGCCCGGGCAGCTCAGCGAGGCGCTTGCCCAACTGGCTCATCGGGAGCAGGCGCGCGCCCTTGGCCACACCCGTCGCATGCTCGCTGGCTTCGCGGATGTCGAAAACCACATGCGACGAAGTTTCAAGCGCCGTGCGCGCGGCCTCCAGTGAAACCGAAGGCACTTGCTGCGCCCAGACGTTCACAGACGCGCCCAGCAGCAGCATGAAGGCGATCAAGGCTGGCAAGAAAGGACGGGCGGGACTCATGGTGTCGGATTGCTTTTATGCCGTTGTTGACAGGGTGGAAAAAGCGGTCAGCTAGCGCGGCACGCTGATGCAACGGCGGCCCGCCGCACCAGGCCGGCAGGTCAGCGGCGCGAGCCGTCGCTTTCAAGCCTTTACTTCGCCTGATCGACGTACTTCATCAGCCGGTCTTTATTCATGGCCAGCGTGCTGCTGTAGCTGGCAGCTTCCTTTTTTGCGTCGTCCAGATTGCCGGCCTTGCCGACCTGAATGACACCGACCATGGCCATCGGCTTGTGCGGGTCGCACTGGTACATGTAGATGCCCTCGGCCTCCAGCTTCACGACGATCTCTTCGTCCATCTTGCCCTTCCACGCGGAGGCACCCTTGGGCGTGAAGAACGACGAGCTGTTGTGCGACGGGTCGGTCTTGATGAATTTCACCGTGTCGCCCTTGGCTGCCTTCACAAAGCCCGGCTCGAACACCATGATGCCGTCCTTGCCGCTATTGAGCATCTTGATCTGGTGTTCGGCGGCGAACACGCCGGTGGCCAGAAGCACGCTGGTGACGAGTGTGGCGATTTTCTTCATGTTGACTGCTTTCAAATGTTGATCGGGGCGTTGGTGTTCGACGGTCGAAATAGCATCGACCGTCAAGTGCTTCAAATAGAAGCAGCTGATTATATTAATGATTGATGATATTCAGTCTGCGGGTAGAAACCCGCGATGGCGTGCGCGCCCAATGCGGGGCCGCGCTGACCGGATTTCAAATAATCCTGGCCGGGAGCCGTGGTTTTTTCATCCGCCCCATACCGGAAAGCCTGCCGAAAGTGTCGCCGCTTGCTATGAATAAAATAGCTGTATATGCCCGTTTTATAAGCGTCTTCGGCACTTTTTATTGATGATCATGAGGGCGGGCCGTGCTGACTCGCGCGAGCCACAGAAGTGCGCTGGAGTTGTCTGTGCGCGTCAACGAGCGGCGGGCGTCGCGGGCGGGAATGCGGTGCCGCCGGGGTTCGGGTTCCAGTGGCGCAGGAACTGCGTGGCCAGAAAACCTTCGCCGCGCTCCAGCACAAAATAGCGGAAGGCTTCCGTCGCCGGTGACAGCAGCTTGGCCAGCATATGAACGCAATTCCAGCGCCTGACCACCGGCGCACCGTCAACCGGGATGATCTTCAACAGGCCGCAGTCGAGCTCCAGCCCCAGCGTGTGCAGCGACATAAAACTGATGCCCATGCCCGCCATCACCGATTGCTTGATGAGCTCGTTGCTGTCCACCTCCATCGCCACCCGCAACTCGGCCGTCTTGCGCTGAAAAAACTCTTCAAGCGCCGCCCGGGTGCCCGAGCCCCGCTCGCGAATGATGAAGGGCTCGCCCAGAACCTCAGCCAGCGTGACCGGCCCGACACCAGCCAGTGGGTGACCTGGTGCCGAGATGAACATGTGCGGATGCGCTGCAAAGGGCTCGGCGCGCGTCGCCATTTGCTGCGGTGGCCGCCCCATGATGGCGATGTCCACCTCGCTGGCCTCCAGCAGGCGAACCAGTTGGCTGCGGTTGCCCACCACCAGCTTCACCTCGACGCCCGGGTGCTCGCGTTTGAACTGGGCCAGCAGCGCCGGCAAAAAATAAGTCGCCGTGCTCACCATGCCGATGGTGAGCGTGCCGACTTCGACCTTGCGCAACCGGGCCGTGGCGTCTTCAGCATCTTTGAGCGTGGCGAGGATTTTTCGCACATACACCAGCATGTACTCGCCGGTCGTGGTCAGGCTGATGCTGCGTCCGGAGCGGTCGAACAGCGGCAGGCCGACATGGCTTTCAAGCTCCTTGATCTGCATCGTGATGGCTGGCGGCGTCAGATGCAACGCGAGCGCGGCCTTTGAAAAACTCAGGTGTTTGGCGACCTCAGTAAAAACCCTGAGTTGGCGAAAGGTGGCGTTCTTCATTCAGTAATTCCTTAACTCAAGTCTCGTAAATATTGAATTTACCTTATTTAATCGTGTCATTACATTGCTTTTTCGCCGCAATTTATCTCAAGTACACGGTCACTCAGTCAGTTACTTGGCACGAGCAGGAGCAAACGATGGGCAGCACACAGATCACCGACGGCAAAGAGCGCTACAAGTCTGGCGTCATACCGTACAAAAAAATGGGCTACTGGGACCCGGACTACAACATCAAAGAGACCGACGTTTTGGCGATGTTCCGCATGACGCCCCAAGAGGGTGTGGAGGCTGACGAATGCGCTGCTGCCGT
>JANOOO010000144.1:0-3223 GCA_031421375.1 Polaromonas sp. | reverse complement strand
AGCATGGCAATTCCTTCAATGGGTTGAAAAAAATCATGCCGTGTGGCGGATGAAGCGATGCAACACGGCACGACACAGAATGAAACAGACGGTCATCGTGAAGTGCGGCAGGCACCCGCCGTGTCAGTGTGTTTGCGCAGTCTGTGTGCGACGCGTCCGACTGCAGGAGTGGCGCGGCGTGAAGCCTTAAATCGCGTCGCGCAACTTCAGCGCCTGCCAGCGGGCGTTGTGCCGGAGGGTCGAAATTGAAGGCGCACGGCCAAGCAGCAAGCGATCGAGCAAGGGTTCGAGCAGCGTGTTGTCGGGGTCGGCCAGCAGCACGTAGCGGGACTCGATGTTGCCGTCTGCTTCGGCAATCTGACCGATCCAGTCAAGCGCGCGAAGCGTTTCCAGCACGTTTTCAAGTTGAAGAACATCAACCTGCAGCCGCTGCGCCAGCCGGGAGCCAGTCAGCCCCTGCTGCGGTACCCGGCGGATGTCATGGAGCTGCTGCAGCACTTCAATGGCAAGCTGAAACTGCCAGCCGTGCGCACTGCCGCGCCGGGCCACGCCAGTCAGCAAACTCGGCAAATAAGCAGCGATGACCGCGCCCATCAACACGATGACCCATGACAAATAAATCCAGACAAGCAAGATGGGCAAGGTGGCGAACGCACCGTACACCAGTGAATAAGTGGGCACAGCGGCCAAATACCAGCTGAGCGCCCGCTTGGCCAGCTCGATACCGGCTGCCACAAATATGCCGCCCGCGAAAGCATGTGACCATTTCACGTAGGTATTGGGCACGTAGCGGAACATGGCCGCAACGGCCCCAGCGACCAGCGCGAACTGAGTCATGTTGAGGATGAAACGCAAGCTCACCGGCAGGCTGCCGACCAGGCCGCTGGTGCTCGAAAACACATACGAGGTCAGAGCCAGACTGGCCGCCAGCAGCAGCGGCCCGAGCGTGATGGCAGCCCAGTAGATCAACACCCGCTGCGGCAATGTGCGCGTCTTCCTGACGCGCCAGATGCCGTTTAGCGTGCGGTCTATGGTCAAAATCATCGCGATGGCGGTGATCAGCAGCACGGCCAGACCGGCCCCGCCGAGTTTGTTGGCCTGGCGACTGAACTGCGTCAAATAGCCCAGCACCTGGCGCGCGATGTTGTCGGGGATCAGGCTTTGCACCAGCCAGACTTGCAGCGCGCCCTGCATTTTCGAGAACATCGGAAAGGCCGTGAAGATGGCCAGTGCGACGGTAAAAAACGGCACCAGCGCAATCGAGGTGGTGAAGGTCAGGCTGCTGGCCGTCAGCCCCAGCCGGTCTTCGCGAAACCGGTCGCGCAAGGTTATCGCGGTGTCAGACCACGGAAAATGCGACAAGCTGGCCGACAGCTCTTGCAGTGAAGTGCGAAATTTCATGCCGGTATCATGCCATCGACATGGCAAAAAATACCTGGATCGACGTGACTCGCAAGCTTGCACTGGGCAGTACCGTCGGGCTGATAGTGCTGGGCGTTGCGTGGGAAATGTGGCTGGCGCCGATTCGCCCCGGTGGCTCTCTGCTGGCCTTGAAAGTGCTACCACTGTTCGTGCCACTGGCCGGCATCTTGAGGAACCGCATGTACACCTACCGCTGGCTCAGCCTGCTGGTGTGGCTGTACTTTACCGAGGGGGCGACGCGGGCCTGGAGCGACCGGCCGCCGGGCAATTATCTCGCCATGATCGAAGTGTTTCTTTGCCTGCTGCTGTTTGCCGCCTGCGCGCTGCATGTGCGGGTGCGGCTGAAAAACTCGTCAATGAACAACCCCGCATCGATTCCGGCCGCCCCGACCGCGCCCGCCGCCAAACCTGACCCGATGAAAGAAAAGCCGCTGTGAGTACATCTGACGCATTGATTGCAGCACTGGAGCTCATCGTTGGCCCCGCCCATGTGCTGACCACTGGCGACCTGAGTGCGTGGGAGCAAGACTGGCGCCAGCGCCTGCGCGGAAAGGCACGTGCCGTGGTGCGGCCTTCAACTACGCAGCAAGTCGCAGCCGTCGTCAAAGCCTGCGCCGCTGTCGGGGCCAGCATCGTCACGCAGGGCGGCAACACCGGCCTGGTCGTCGGCTCGGTGCCAGATCAATCGGGACGGCAGATCGTGCTGAGCCTGCAGCGCATGAACGCGGTGCGGCAGATCGACACCGCCAATCTGACCCTCACCGTCGAGGCCGGCTGCATTTTGCAAAACGTGCAGCAGGCAGCCGTTGCGGCGGGCTACTTTTTTCCGCTGAGTCTGGCGGCCGAAGGCAGTTGCACCATCGGCGGCAACCTGGCGACCAATGCAGGTGGCACACAGGTGGTTCGCTACGGCAATGCGCGCGAGCTGTGTCTGGGGCTGGAAGTTGTCACGGCTCAGGGCGACGTTTGGGAAGGACTCTCGGGCCTTCGCAAGGACAACACCGGCTACGACCTGCGCGACCTGTTCATCGGCAGTGAAGGCACGCTGGGCGTGATCACTGCCGCGACGCTCAAGCTGTATCCGCAACCGGCTGCGCGCCTGACGGCCTGGGCGGCGGTGCCATCGATGCAGCACGCCGTGGCACTGCTTGGTCTGGCGCATCGGCACCTGGGGGCCGGGCTGACGGGCTTTGAGCTCATGGGGCAATTTGCGCTGGCGTTGACGGCGAAACAGTTTCCGGCGCTGCGTGTGCCATTTCATGAGCAGTCTGCATTTTGTGTGCTGCTTGAAAACTCCGATCAGGAATCTGAATCGCACGCCCGCATTCAGTTCGAGCGGCTGCTCGAAGTCGCGCTTGAATCGGGCTGCGTGAGCGACGCCGTGGTGGCCGAGAGCATCGCGCAGACCAGCGGGCTCTGGCAGATTCGGGAGAGCATTCCGCTGGCACAAGCGCAGGAGGGGCTGAACATCAAGCATGACATCTCGATTCCGGTGTCGCGCATTCCCGACTTCTGCGCCGCGACCGACGCGCTGCTCCTCAAGGCTCTGCCGGGCATTCGCCTCATCAATTTTGGCCACCTCGGCGACGGCAATTTGCACTACAACGTGCAGGCTGCTAGCGGTGCGGATGGCGCGGCTTTTCTGCGCGACCACGAGGCGCAGGTCAACACGCTGGTCTATGACTCGGTGATGCGATTTGGCGGTTCGATCTCTGCTGAACACGGGGTGGGCAGCTTGAAGCTCGACGAGCTTGAAAAGCACAAATCGCCGGTCGCCCTTGGCATGATGCGGGCGATCAAA
>JANOOO010000143.1:0-2264 GCA_031421375.1 Polaromonas sp. | reverse complement strand
GAAATGAATTGAACGCTCGCCTCGATGCTATCGAGCCCGCCATTTGCAAAGTGACGAGTCATGACCCAGCCTGACGCACCGGCCCCGCAAAACCTCCGTTATCTCAGTGGCTTCGGCAACGAGTTCGCCAGCGAAGCGCTCGCTGGCGCGCTGCCGCAGGGCCGCAACAGCCCGCAGCGCGCCGCGCACGGGCTGGTGGCCGAGCTGCTTTCTGGCACAGCGTTCACCGTGCCGCGCCATCAGATGCGGCGCAGCTGGCTCTACCGGCAACTGCCTTCCGTCGTGGCCGGGCGTTACGCGGCTTATGCGCAGCCGCATTGGGTCACTGGCATCGCAAACCAGACCCCTCCGCAGGCGCTGTCGCCCGAGCCGCTGCGCTGGAACCCGTTTGCAATTCCCGACCTTGCGGCAGGCGCGGTCGATTTCGTCGATGGCCTGCGCACGCTCGCGGTCAACGGCGATGTTGAGGCGCAAACCGGCATGGCCGCGCACGTGTATCTCGCCAACGCCTCGATGACGCAGCGCGCGCTGATTAACGCTGACGGCGAGATGCTGATCGTGCCGCAACAGGGGCGGCTGGTGATCACAACCGAGATGGGCGTGCTCGACATCGCGCCGGGCCAGATCGCGCTGCTGCCACGCGGCGTGGCGTTCAAGGTCGGCCTGCTTGATGGACCCGCGCGCGGCTATGTTTGCGAGAACTACGGCGCGCATTTCCGCCTGCCCGAGCTCGGCCCGATTGGCTCGAACGGGCTGGCGAATCCGCGTGACTTTCAGGCCCCCGTGGCGGCGTTTGAAGTGGCCGGTGGCGGGTATGAAATCGTCAAAAAATACGGCGGTGCGCTGTGGCGCAGCGAGCAGGTACACAGCCCGTTCAACGTCGTCGCCTGGCACGGCAACCTGACGCCGCTGCGCTACGACACCGCGCATTTCATGGTCATCGGCTCAATTAGTTTCGATCACCCCGACCCGTCAATCTTCACCGTGCTCACCTCGCCGTCAGACACACCCGGCACCGCCAATTGCGACTTCGTGATTTTTCCGCCGCGCTGGCTGGTTGCAGAAGACACCTTCCGCCCGCCCTGGTATCACCGCAATGCCATGAGTGAATTCATGGGGCTGGTCTATGGCCAGTACGACGCCAGGCCCGAGGGTTTCAAACCCGGTGGTGCGTCACTGCACAACGCGATGGTGCCGCACGGGCCTGACGCGCAGGCGTTCGAGCAAGGCAGCACGGCAACGCTGGTGCCGCACAAGCTCGCAGACACGCTGGCGTTCATGTTCGAGAGCCGCTACCGGCTGCGGCCGACGGCGTATGCGATGGGCTGCAATGAGTTCGATGCAGGCTATGCTGATTGCTGGGCGGGGATCAAAGACCGCTTCAAGCGCCCCTGATTTGCAGGCCAGGTTTCAGAAGTTCGCGCAAAGAGGGCGGCTCACGATGCCACTGTAAATAACTCCAGTAACATCGCCGAATGGCCAAAGACAAAACCATTTATAGCTGCAACGAATGCGGCGGAGCCAGCCCGAAGTGGCTGGGCAAGTGTCCGCACTGCAATGCCTGGAACACGCTGGTCGAGTCGGTGGCTGAATCCAGCGCACCGGCCAAAAACCGCTACAGCAGCCAGCGTCAGGGGCTGGCGAAAGCCTCGGGCGTCACGGCGCTGGCTGACATTGAGGCGACGGCGATGCAGTACACGCCGACCGGCCACGAGGAGCTGGACCGCGTGCTCGGTGGCGGCATCGTCGAAGGCGGCGTGGTGCTGATCGGCGGCGATCCGGGCATCGGCAAATCGACGCTGCTGCTCCAGGCGCTTGACTCGATGCAGCGCGCCTTCGACGCACGCGCGAGCGCCGCCGGGCCGCCCCAAGGCGCGAAGGCCCCCTCGGGGGGCAGCGACCCACACGCAGTGGGGAAGCGTGGGGGCACGTTGTACGTGACCGGTGAAGAAAGCGGCGCGCAGATCGCACTGCGTTCGCGCCGGCTCGGGCTCGATGGCTCGCGAGTTTTGGTGCTGGCTGAAATCCAGCTGGAGAAAATTCTCGCCACGCTGGCCGTCGTACGGCCCATGATTGCCGTGATCGATTCGATTCAAACCGTGTATTCGGACCAGCTCACGTCGGCACCGGGCTCGGTCGCACAGGTGCGCGAATGCGCGGCGCACCTGACGCGCGCGGCCAAGGCCAGCGGCGACCCGGAAAGCGGGGGAGGCGGCCAGCCGATGTGCATCGTGCTGGTCGGCCACGTGACCAAAGAAGGTGCG
>JANOOO010000142.1:0-2073 GCA_031421375.1 Polaromonas sp. | reverse complement strand
GCCCCGGCTGGTGAAGAGGGAGCCCCCACGCTTGTCGCTTCGCGTGCCTCCGGCGTTGCGCTGCCCCTTTCATCTCAGGATGGGGCTGTTTCGCCTCGGGGCGGCCCAGCGGCGAAACCCGTCCCGCGCATCGAAGACCTGCGCGCCATTCCCTGGGGTTTCAGCTGGGGTCAATGCCGGCTGGCCCTGCCCGGCTGGTATGGCTTCGGCACGGCGATCGAGCAGTTCCTGGCGCAGGGCGGCACGCCTGCCAGCCACAAGGCCGCACTGGCCAGGCTGCAGGCGATGTACCGGCAGTGGCCGTTCTTTCGCACACTGCTGAGCAACATGGACATGGTGCTGGCGAAAAGCGATCTTGCGTTGGCCTCGCGCTACGCCAGCCTGGTCGGCAACGCTCGGCTGCGCAAAAAAATCTTCACGCAGATTGAGGCTGAATGGCAGCGCACCACACGGGCGCTGACGCTCATCAGCGGCGAGAAAACACGGCTGGCCTCCAACACAGCACTGCAGCGCTCCATCCGCCACCGTTTTCCCTATATTGATCCGCTCCATCATTTGCAGGTTGAGCTGATTGCACGCTACCGCGCCGGGCACACCGACCAGCGTGTGCAGACCGGCATTCAAATCTCGATTAATGGCATTGCGGCGGGGCTGCGCAATACCGGTTGATTCGACAGGCCGCACCTCGCTCCGCACTCCCCAAGGCGGGCGATCTGTAGGTTTCGTCCTACGCCAATTGCGGCACTTTCCCATCGTGGTGGAAAGCTGCTTTGCTTAACATGGACACAGGCCGAAATAGGCCGCCCCAAAAAAGCAATCCGACCCATCAGTGCCGGGCTAACTAACCCGTATTTTTTGGTCGCCGTTTCCTTGACGGGTTCCCGTCGAGCGCAAGTAGCGCGATGCCATCGCGCCTGCGATGCGGGTTGTCCTGAGCAACCCGACGCGAAAAACTTTACCGGCGGTCCACGCACCCGCAATCCACCTCTAACGGAGCGACTGACCATGCATTCCGCCGATTTTTCCGCCCCTGGACTGCGCAGCAGCGCTGCCGACTTTGTTGATTCCGACTCGGCCAGCCTGGCATCGCACATGCGCCGGTGCGACAGTTCGCGTGGTCCTTTATTTGCCATTAAAACCGGCTTGCAGTCAGCTCACGCCACGCTCGCTTCGCGCGTGATCACGGTTGCCGCCTGTGTGCTCGTCGGCGCTGGGCTGATCGCTTTCGTGTGAGCGGGTGGCCAACGCGGCCGGTCTCCGGTTTCCAAATTTAAGCGCCTACGCCCTCAGCATACTTGTCGAACCCGCTGAAGCCGAACCGCCGATTCGCGCTGAATTGTTTGGCGCGCAGCGTTTTGAAGAGCATGGTCGCTCCCTCGCTGCGGCGCAGATCGTACGGCCTTTCGGCAGCCGGGCAGCTGGCAGACGCGGCCAGTTCTTTCCCCGCGTCACCAGCAATATTGCGGCCCTGCGGCGCGCCTACGACTACATCGCGATCATGTCGCGCAGCGGCCATTACGTCACGCCTGCAGCTGACTGGCTGCTTGACAACTTTCACCTGATTGAGGCGCAGCTCCAGCAAATCCAGGAGGGCGTGCCGCACCGCTACTACGCCGACCTGCCCAAGCTGGCCAACGAGCCACTCGATGGCCTGCCGCGCGTTTACGGCATTGCCTGGGCTTACGTGGCGCATACCGACAGCGTGCTCGACCCGGTGCTGTTCACCGCGTTTTTGCATGCCTATCAAGAGGTCAGCGAGCTCACGCTCGGCGAGCTTTGGGCGCTGCCCACCACGCTGCGTGTGGTGCTGCTGGAGAACCTGCGCCGCATGGCCGACCGCATTGCGCTCAACAAGGTGGCGCGCGAAGTGGCGCATGCCGTGTGGGATGCACCGGCTGGTCTTGGCGAGCGTGATCTCGATGAGTTGCTGGCGCAGATGCGCGCGCTCGACATGGGGCGCAGCTACCTGACCCAGCTCTGGCAACGCATGCCCGTCGAGCGCAGCGAACAAGCGCATGCGGCCTTCCACTGGACCGAGCAGCATTGCCCCGACGCGCTGGCGCTGATCGGCGA
>JANOOO010000141.1:0-6645 GCA_031421375.1 Polaromonas sp. | reverse complement strand
GACTTGCTGGACCCGACCGCCGGCCCGGCAATGGGCGGCGGGGCAGAGCTGTTGGGACGAAAGTGAAGACGAGCGCATAGCGCTAACCGGTGAGTTCGGCATGTGAACCTGCCGGTGTTTTTTGTTACCTGTGTGGAGGCTGTGATGGTCAAATTTGTCCGCGATAACTCGACAACCCTGAAGAAAACCTCCAGCTATTATGTGGTTCACGTCACGGTGGCGGCACTGGTTGCCTATGCGGTGACAGGCAACTTTTTGTTGTCCATCACACTGAGCCTGCTGGAGCCCACCGTTCAGGCTTTTGCTTTCTTCTTTCATGAGAAGGCGTGGCAACGTTGGGGTGGCCAGGGCGCGCCGCCACAAACCACGGCAAGAGTCGCTTAGTGAGCCTGTCCGTTCAACCCAGCCGCTACGCCAGCGCACGGCCTCCTCAAGGGCTGCCAGCGCTCGACTAGGCTTCATCTGCCAGCGCATGAGCCCAAAGTTTCTGCGCGTCACAGCCCTCAGCGCCGCGCTTTCAATCATCCCCCTCAGGCATGGCTGGTGTTCCAAACGCTTGCACCAACCGGCGTGCTGCGAGGCGTCAGCTCTGCCCGCTGGTTGTTTGCCCAGGTTGGTGTGTTTTACAGCCTACTCCGGGTGTGGGTGACTTTTACACCGCTGCGGCATAAGGACGATGAACAGACGTTCACAGCCCATACCCAGAATGTGTTAAACCTGCGTGAACAAGGCGGTGCCAAGACAGGCGGTGACGGCACGGTGCGTTTGCAAAGAACGTGACCGGCGGTTCCCGGTCAAGCACTGATGCATGCTGAAGGAGAACCTTATTCATCCTGAAGACACGTCGGAGCAACCCATTGCTGTAGGCAACGGCACCGACAGAGCTGCGCCACTTTTGGGACCTTCGGCTGACCGCCAGACGCTGTTGGCATGGGAGAGCTTTGTCGCGGGCGACGCGCGCGCGGTGGTCCCGGTGTCAAAGCTGGTTTTATCGTCCTGGCAGCGCAGCGCACGCGCGGGTGTGAAGCCCACAACCCGCCTTGCCCCGCTGGCAGTTAAAAGTGACGGACTCGAACTCTTGCGCCGCATGAATCGCGACCTGCTGTGGGCCGCGAAAGGCTTGTTCGTCAACTCCGCGCATCTGCTTGAGTCCTCCGGCTCGATCATGATGCTCACTGACTCCAACGGCGTTGTTCTGGAAGTCGCTGGCGACATGCGCACGCGCGAGTCGGGGCAGGAAATTCACCTGGTGGAAGGCGGCAACTGGCACGAAAGTGTTGTGGGTACCAATGGCATCGGCACCGCGCTCGCGATGAAGCGGCCGGTTCATGTGCATGCTTCCGAGCATTTCTGCGAAGGCATCAAACGCTGGACCTGCGCCGCAGCACCGGTGTTTTTCCCGGGCACCGAGCAGGTTTTAGGCGTGATTGACATTTCCGGCCCGCCATCGACTTATCAGGCCAACAACCTCGTGCTGGCGGTGGCAGCGGCGCGTCAGATTGAGGCTGTTTTAGCTGAACGCGCTGGCCGCGAACACATCTACCTGCTTGAGGCGTGTCTGAAGTTTCGGGCCAGCGATGCGGCTGCGATGCTGGTGCTCGACCGCAACGCCAAGCTGATTCACATCAGCGGCGCAGTGCCTGGGCTTGACCTGCGCGTAGGCGGGTGCTTGCGCGGCCTGGAGCCCGGTCGAAAAATGGAAGAATGGGCACAGCGCCTTCCAGAAGGGCTGCGGCCTGAACACCTCCATCCGGTTTTGGTCGATGGCTGCACCATCGGTGCCGTTCTGGTGGTGCCGAAGATTTCTCAAAGCTGCACCCCGGCCCATCAGCCAAGCTCTCTGGCTACGCGCATTTACGGCAACTCCGAGGGTGACCCGTTGCGCAACGGCTTTCTCAACCTGGTGGGCAGCAGCCCGGTTCTGAACAGCGCCATCAACCGGGCGCGCCAGCTTAGCGGCAGGCGTGTGTCCGTACTGATTCAAGGCGAGACCGGGGTTGGCAAAGAGTTGTTCGCCCGCGCGGTTCACGGCGACGACGCACGCAGTGGGCCTTTCATAACCTTCAATTGCGGTGCAACGACGAAAGAGCTCATCGGCAGCGAGCTCTTCGGGCACGTGCGAGGCGCCTTCACCGGAGCCACCAACGAAGGCCGCGCCGGGCGTTTTGAGCTGGCCCACGGCGGCACACTGTGTCTTGACGAGATTGGTGATCTGCCACTGGAGCTGCAGCCCGTGTTGCTGCGCGTGCTTGAAGAGGGTGTGGTTTGCCGGCTTGGTGAGGCCAAGCCACGCCGGATTGATGTGCGCCTGCTTGCCATGACCAACCGCGACCTGGCTAGGGAAGTCGCGGCCGGGCACTTCCGCCGTGATCTTTATCACCGCATCAACGTCACCCACATCCGCGTGCCGCCGCTGCGCGAGCGCGAAGCCGATATCGAATTGCTGACGCAGCATTTCAATGCCCGTCTGGCCGAGCGTCACGCCATTGCGCCGCGCAAATTTAGCTCCGAGGTGATGGGCCTGCTGCAAGCTTACGACTGGCCGGGCAACGTACGCGAGTTGCGCAATGTCATCGAAAGCCTGCTGTTGACTTCAGACGAGCAAATGGTTCGACTTGACGAGTTGCCCATCGAGATCCTTGCTGCACCAGGCGTTGCAGCAACGGGTGTGGCAGCCGGTGTGGCAGCCGGTACATCGGGCGGTTTTTCACCTGCAGCGGCGGTATTCCCTGCTGCCAGTCTTGAGGAGGCCGAGCGACTCGCCATCGTGCTTGCGCTGAAAAGCGCTCATGGCAACCTGACGCATGCTGCCCGTGCGCTCGGCGTGTCGCGCAGCACGCTTTACCGCAAGGTTGAGCGCTACCAGCTTCAAAGCATTGCCCACCTGGGCGACGGCCAGGATGGAGCGCAGCCATCGCGACACTGAGACCGGCAGTCTGCGCGGTCGGTGATCGTCCGCGCTGAGACCCGCGCTGCGCATTTTCAATCAGCCCCGTCAGCATCTATTACGGCAAGACGTCCAGCCCAGGCAGCCGATTGAGTTGTTCCATAAACTTCTCGCCCAAAGTCTGGAATCACAGGTCGATTTGACGCCAGGTGAGTCTGCCTGACGCGCCGCCGCTGATCGCCAATGCAAGAAGTCCATTCAATGAAAATTTCGATTTCTCAAGCGCTGGGGCAACTGCCCGCAGCGCCCACCGAGGCTTGGCCCGACGGCGCCCCTTCGTTGCCATGATGACCAGTGGGACCCTGACTCTGGAGGTTTTTGCCCCCGGTCAGTCGTGCGCGGACGAAGACCTGCAAACTGCGCATACGCAAGACGAGCTGTATCTGGTGCAAGCCGGCCGCGGTGAAATCCTCATCCGGGACAAGCGTTTTAAGGCGGCACGGGGCGACGCGTTTTTTGTGCCTGCCGGGGTCAAGCATCATTTTGAAAACTTCAGCCGTGACTTTGTCACCTGGGTCGTTTTTTATGGCCCGCAAGGCGGTGAGCAACACGTCGTGACGCCGGCCTTGCCACTGCATACTGACGAGACCCAGTTGTCGCTCACCTGAGCACAACGACACCGCCACCAGTTGCTATTATTTTCATAGCTGTCTGGACCCATTGTGCGCGGGCCTCAACACTAAATAATCGGAAATTGCAGCGAAAGAGCCAAACAGGGAGTCTCTCACTGACAGTGGCAGCGACCGCTTCAGCTCACTGCTTGTAGCCGTCATCAAGTCGGTCGAGCTTGCGCAGCAGCGCTGGCCAGACGAATCCCCCACCCATGCCGCCGCCCTGCACGTAGCGGGCGGCTTCGTCGTCGCCGGCGTAGATCGCTGCATCGAAATGCGTGAGCGCGCCACCGGCCTGCGCCGTGGTCTGAATCTGGCAGGCGCTCTCGAAGCGATACATGTGCATGAAGGCATCGGCGACCGTCTTGCCGACCGTCAGCAGGCCGTGGTTGCGCAGCATCAGGTGGCTGGCCTGGCCCAGGCTTTTTTGCAGGCGCGGCTTCTCGTCGGCGCGGAAGGCCACGCCTTCATAGTCGTGGTAGCCGAGCGATGCCAGCACAAAGGCCGACTGCTGCGAGACCGGCAGCACGCCGCACTGCTGCGCGCTGACCGCCACCCCACAGCGGGTGTGCGTGTGCAGCACGCAGCCAATGTCGTGCCTCGCCTCATGTACGGCGCTGTGAATCACGAAACCGGCGCGGTTGACGGGGAAGGGTGACTCAATGATCTTGTTGCAATCCGAGTCGATCTTGACCAGCGACGAGGCGGTAATCTCGTCGAACATCAGGCCGTAAGGATTGATCAAAAAATGGTGCTCGGGGCCTGCAACGCGCGCCGTGATGTGAGTGAAGACCAGGTCGCTCCAGCCGTACAGCGCGACCAGCCGGTAGCAGGCGGCAAGATCAATACGAAGCTGCCATTCTTCAGCGCTAACGACTTCTTTGAGCGAGGCGATGTTCATGTTCATGGGTTTGATTCCGGTGGATGGTTGCGGCGTCAATCGAGCTTGGCCCCTGATTCTTTCACCACTTTGGCCCACTTGGCGGTTTCAAGCTGAATGTGCGCGGCCAACGCTTCCGGCGTGCCCGGTGCAATTTCGAGCCCGAGCTGCGTCAGCTTCTCGCGCACGTCGGGCATTGCCAGCACGCGTGCGGTCTCGGTGTTGATGCGCGCCTGCACGTCTTTGGGCAGACCGGCGGGTGCCAGCAGCGCAAACCACGATGAAGCCTCGAAACCCGGCAGGCCCGATTCAGCGAGTGTCGGGATGTCGGGCGCGGCTGCCGAACGCGCACTGCTGGTCACGGCAATCGCGCGCACCTCGCCGCCTTTGACCAGCGGCAGCGCTGAGGGCATGTTGTCAAAAATCATCGTGATGCGCCCGCCCAGCAAATCAGGCACAGCTTGCGCCCGGCCCTTGTACGGGATGTGCTGCATCTTCACGCCAGCCAGCGTATTGAACAACTCGCCCGACAAATGAATCGACGTGCCGCTGCCCGACGAGCCGAAAGTCAGCGGCGTTTTACGGGCCAGCGCGATCAGCTCTTGCGTGGTTTTGGCTGGCACGTCTTTATTGACGACCAGCAGGTTCGGCGTCGAGGCGAGAAAGCTGATCGGCGTGAAGTCCTTGATGTGGTTGAACGGCAGGTTCGGGTACAGCGCCGGGTTGATCGCGTGCGTGCCGACGGTGCCGACCAGCAAGGTCAGGCCGTCGCCCGCGCTCTTGGCGACGAAATCAGCGCCGATGTTGCCGCCCGCGCCGGGCTTGTTATCGACCGTGATGGTTTGGCCAAGCGACTGGCCCCATTTGTCGGCCAGCACGCGCGCCAGCGTGTCGGGTGCGCCGCCGGGCGGAAAGGTGACGACGATGCGAACCGGCCTGGTCGGCCAGGCGCCCGGGCTGCCGGTGCCGGCTGTTTGGGCAAGCGCTCCAGTCAAACCGGCGGAGATGAGGGCGGCGAAAATCAGGCGGCGGCTTGGGGCGTGAAGCATTGAAAAATCTCCTGTGCGGCAATTTGGAATGAGCAGGTGGACGTGAACGTGAACGTGAACGTGAACGTGAACGTAACCCACTCTAACTAACTTGCCTCCTGACAGGCGATGCCGTAAACCCGTAATGGGCCGCAATGTGCTTGTTGATGCAGTGCAGCCGGTCTTGGCCAGCCGACTGAGGTTCAACTAAAAACGCCAACCCAAAGGTTGGCGTTCTAAAAAAGCGACTGCCCGTTCGATGGTTTAACGGCGTGGCGTCGTGCGGCTGCTGCCCGGCGCTGCGTCGTCACTGGCATCGCGCAAGTCTTCAGCCGCGTCCTTGGCGTCTTCCTTCGAGTCGCCGTAATTTTTTTGCACAGTGCCTTCGGCCTGCCTGGCCATGCCTTTGGTCCGCTGCTCTTTGCTGTTGACCAGCTTGCCGGCGGCCTCCTGCACCTTGCCGGCTGCGTCTTTGGCTGCGCCTTTGACTTGATCCTTGTTCATGCTGACTCCTGTGGTTTCGACTGAAAAGTCCAGTAGGGCTGGCACGGCGATACCGCGATCGATGTGCGTCGTTCCGCATCGATTAACCATCACCTTAGGCGGATTCAATGCTTGAGAAGTCAGCCGGATTCGAGAACCATTGTGGGCAGGGGGCTCACGAACTTTGGAAGCAGGACCGCCGCGTCAGGCCGCCCGCCAGGCTGCTGGGTTGGCTGCGGCGCTTGTCCTTCGCGTCCGCATGGAGTACGGCGGGGGCGCCGTCTCGGGGAAATCCCCCGGTAAAGAAGGCTGCACTGCGAGTGCAGGCAGTGCGAATAGCTACACAATTTCCAGCGGAGTCAGGGCGGCACCGCTTTATCCTGCTTGAGCCTGCTTGAGCCTTGCCTGCTTCTCAACTTCTACAAGGAGACCCCGATGACCCATTTCGTCCGCCTCGCCTCTTGCGCACGGCTCGGCATTGCCGCGGCCGCTCTCTTCGCTTTTGCCGGTACGGGCAGCGCGCTGGCGGCCGACTACCCCACCAGGCCGATCAAGTGGGTCGTGCCCTACCCGCCGGGCGGCACCACCGACGTGCTGGCGCGCATCATGGCGCAGCACTTAAGCGAAAAGCTGGGCCAACAGGTCGTCGTAGAAAACCGGCCCGGTGCCGGCAACAACATCGGCACCGAGGCAGTC
>JANOOO010000140.1:0-12742 GCA_031421375.1 Polaromonas sp. | reverse complement strand
GCCTTGTCGTCGGCCTTGTACGAACGCCGACCGATTAATTCGCGCGCCAACAGGCCGGGATAGGCTTCCAGCGCCACGCGGGCCGGGTCACCCGCGTGCAGACCGGGCAAATACACGCCCGCGTCGAGCAGGCGCGGCACGCCGGCGTGCAGCATGAAGGCGACTGGCGGGTTGACCCACTTCATCGATGGGCTTGCGTTCGCTGGCCCGTCGGTGGCGCGGTGGGCAAACTTGTGGCCCACCGGGCGCGCGTTGCAAAACGCAGCGAACTGATTGCGGATGTCAGCGCGGGGCAGCGCGCCGTAGTGGCGCATGGCCGCCTGCCATTCGAGCGGCCAGCCTAAGTGTTCGAGCAGCAGGCGCGGCAGGCCGAAAGGGAAGTCGAAACCGCCGACCCAGCTGCGTTCGGCAGCCAGCCAGGCGGCGAACGCATCGAGTGATTCGAGCCGCTCCAGCCGCTGCAACAGCACCCGGCCTTTGGCGACTGAACCGGAGGCGATAACGATGGGTTTGCGCCGCGTCGGGCTGCATGAAAAGTCGCAGCCGACGAGCACGCCTGGCGAATTCAAGGCGTCTTCAAAAGGCTGTCAAACGCGCCCGATGATGGCCGCAGTCGCCATCAGCTCTTCCAGCAGCGCCATCGAGACCTTGCCCGAAACCGAATACGGGTCGAGCTCGGGTTTCTCGGAATATTTCAGAACGATGGAATGGTTGAGCTTGAGCAGGTTGACCTGCCCCATGGTCCAGCCGCTGAAGCGCCGCTCGCTGATCTCTTCGTAATCAAGCAGCACCACGTCTTTGTGGCGCGCGTCACGCTGGATGTGACCATACAGCTCACTGACGGCCCCACGCCCGCCTTCGATAGCCTGCAAAAAGATGCCGCCGCCGTAGCAAAGAATGCCGGTGATGCCGCAAGACGGGTTGTGCAGGCGTGACTGCGCCAGAATCGCGTCGATGGCGTCGGGCTGGGGATCGAGCGCACGGCTCGCATAAAGCAGACGAACCAGCATGATCAGCCCTTCCCTGGAATCAGCGCCAAAAACTCGCGGCGCAAGTTTGGGTCTTTGAGAAACACACCGCGCATCACGGAATTGATCATCTTGCTGTCCATGTCCTTGACGCCGCGCCAGGCCATGCAGTAGTGGCTGGCCTCCATGACGATGGCCAGGCCGTCGGGCTGGGTTTTTTCCATGATCAGGTCGGCCAGTTGCACCACGGCTTCTTCCTGTATTTGCGGTCGGCCCATTACCCATTCGGCCAGCCGGGCGTACTTCGACAGGCCAATCACGTTGGTGTGCTCATTGGGCATCACGCCGATCCAGATCTTGCCGATCACCGGGCAGAAGTGATGGCTGCAGGCCGAGCGCACCGTCAGTGGCCCGACGATCATCAGCTCGTTGAGGTGTTCGGCGTTGGGGAATTCAGTGATGGCCGGCGGCTCGACGTAGCGGCCCCGAAACACCTCGTTGAGGTACATCTTGGCGACGCGGCGCGCGGTGTTGTGGGTGTTGTGGTCGCCAGCGGTGTCAATCACCAGGCTGTCGAGTACGCCCTGCATCTTCACTTCGACCTCATCGAGCAGCTTTTCAAGCTCGCCGGGCTCGATGAAGCGGGCAATGTTGTCGTTGGCGTGAAAGCGTTTTTTAGACTGTGCCAGGCGCTGGCGGATCTTCACGGAGACGGGCGTGCCCTCATCAAGTGCGGTCGATTCAAGCGTTGTTGATTTCATAAGCATGTCTCATATTACCAGCCTGCTGCAAGCCGGACGATGCACAAAATTTAAGTCATTTTGACCTGTATCCAAATACACACGGGCGCAAGCAGCTCCTGATTTAATAGCGACAGGCAAGCTGCCTGAAGCGCTGCTGAACGACAGCAAAGCTACTTTTTCATGCCCCGGACTCAAACGGACGTGAAACGCGGCAGCATCAAAATCGCCTCTGCATTCGATGGCGAAAAGCATTGGTCAGCCGCCTCGCGCCAGCTCAGCCACCGCCACGCTGTGTGCTCACGCGGGTTCAGCGTCGGCGTGCAGCGCTCGGGCAGGCACAGGCCAAAGACGTGCTCAGTGTTGTGCGTGACGCCCGGTGCGTAACGGTGCCGCCAAACTGGATAAATCGCGTAAATATTGCTGAAACCCCAGTCGCGCCACTGGTCGTCGTCGCCAGCCAGCCCGGTTTCTTCCAGCACCTCGCGCCGTGCGGTCTGCAGCAAAGGCTCGCCAGGCGTGTCGCGCGAGCCGGTCACGCTTTGCCAGAAATCAGCGTGGTCAGCGCGTGCCAGCAGCAGCACCTCGCGCTGCAGCGTGTGGATCACCACCAGCACCGACTCGGGAATTTTGAACGCCTTCACAACAACACCGCGCGGCGAGTGAACGTGGGGGCGCACGGACGGCAGAACACCGTTCCAGCCAAGCCCCCGGCGCGGAACCGGCTTCGCCGGGCCGCAGGCGGGCGGCCCACTCGGGGGGCAGCATTGACACGCAGTGCAATGCGTGGGGGCCTCATTGAACCGGGTTGCGCAGCCGGATGTGAAGCTCTTTGAGCTGCTTTTCATCGACCGGACTCGGCGCGTGCGTCAGCAGGCACTGCGCGCGCTGGGTTTTCGGGAAGGCGATCACGTCGCGAATCGAGTCGGCACCGGCCATCATGGTGACGATGCGGTCCAGGCCGAATGCAATGCCGCCGTGTGGCGGCGCGCCGTACTGCAAGGCGTCGAGCAAAAAGCCGAACTTTTCCTGCGCTTCTTCGGGGCCGATCTTGAGCGCACCGAACACCTTGCTTTGCACGTCGGCACGGTGGATTCGCACCGACCCACCGCCCAGCTCCCAACCGTTTAACACCAGGTCATAGGCTTTGGCGACGCAGCTGCCGGGATCGGTGTCCATCAGGTTTTCGTGGCCGTCTTTCGGCGCGGTGAAGGGGTGATGCACCGCGCTCCAGCGCTGGCCGGGCTCGTCGAACTCGAACATCGGGAAATCAACCACCCACAGCGGCTTCCAGCCAGCGGCAACCAGGCCGGATTTTTTTCCGAACTCGCTGTGGCCGACTTTCAGGCGCAGCGCGCCGATGCTGTCGTTGACAATTTTGGCCTTGTCGGCACCGAAGAAAAGTATGTCGCCAGCCCGCGCGCCGGTGCGCTGCAAAATACCGGCCAATGCCGCATCGT
Organism: Polaromonas sp.; assembly: GCA_031421375.1. Taxonomy (GTDB): domain Bacteria; phylum Pseudomonadota; class Gammaproteobacteria; order Burkholderiales; family Burkholderiaceae_C; genus Polaromonas. Next base: position 9,574 of record JANOOO010000140.1, on the reverse strand, counting down.
GAATGTTTTTGATGATGGGGCTCTGCAAGCCTTCGCGGCCCTTCGCCGGGTCGTTGACCTTGATCCAGGCCAGACCCTTGGCGCCGTAGATCTTGACAAACTCAGTGTAGGCATCGATCTCGCCACGCGTGATCGCCGCGCCGCCCGGCACGCGCAAGGCCACCACCCTACCGTCGGGGGTCGTTGCAGGGGCGCTGAACACCTTGAAATCGACATCGGCCATCAGGTCGGTCAACTCGGTGAACTCAAGCTGCACTCGCAGGTCGGGCTTGTCCGAGCCAAAGCGGTGCATCGCGTCGGCATAAGTCATCACTGGAAAATCGCCGAGGTCCGCGCCCAGCACGGTGTTGAAAATATTGGTAATCATTCCCTCGAACAAGGCGCGAATCTCTTCTTCGGCCATGAAGGAAGTCTCGATGTCGATCTGCGTGAATTCGGGCTGACGGTCAGCGCGCAGGTCTTCATCGCGAAAGCACTTGGTGATCTGGTAGTAGCGGTCAAAGCCGGCCACCATCAGCAATTGCTTGAACAGCTGCGGGCTTTGCGGTAACGCGAAAAACTGACCCTCGTTGACCCGGCTGGGAACCAGGTAGTCACGCGCGCCCTCGGGCGTGCTCTTGGTCAGCATCGGCGTTTCGATGTCGATGAAGCCGTTGGCGTCAAGAAATTTGCGCGTTTCCATCGCCACGCGGTAACGCAGCATCAGGTTGTTCTGCATGTAGGGCCGGCGCAGGTCGAGCACGCGGTGCGTGAGCCGCGTGGTCTCTGACAGGTTGTCGTCGTCAAGCTGGAACGGCGGCGTGACGCTTGGGTTGAGCACGATCAATTCATGGCACAGCACTTCGACCTTGCCGCTTTTCAAACTGTCATTGGTGGTGCCAGACGGGCGGGCCCGCACGACGCCTTTGACCTGCACGCAAAACTCGTTGCGCACGCCTTCGGCGGTTTCAAACGTGGCCGCGCGGTCGGGGTCGCAGACCACCTGCACATAGCCTTCGCGGTCGCGCAGGTCAATGAAAATGACGCCGCCATGGTCACGTCGGCGATTCACCCAGCCGCACAGACTGACTGCCTGACCCAGCTGGGCTTCAGTCACAAGACCGCAATAGTTAGAACGCATTTGGGAGACGATGACCATGAAAATACCTGGGGTTCAGCGCGGCTGCGCCATTAAAGGGGAGGAGCCAGCGGGGATGCTGCGGCCTTGGTTGACGGAGCGACGACACCCATCGAAATAACGTAAGTCAGGGCCTCATCGACGCTCATCTTCAGCTCGATGCAATCCGATTTTTTGAGCATGACGAAATAGCCGCCGGTAGGGTTGGGAGTGGTCGGCACATAAACGCTCAAATACTCGCCTTGCAAATGGTTGACCACATCGCCGCCCGGCAGCCCCGTCAGGAACCCAATCGTCCAAACGCCTTCGCGCGGCCACTGGACCAGCAATGCTTTGCGAAACGCGTTGCCGTTCTCGGAAAACAGCGTGTCCGACACCTGTTTGACGCTCGAATAGATCGAGCGAACAATCGGAATCCGGCTGAGCAGCGAATTGCCCCACTGCACCAGTCGCTTGCCAAAAAAGTTGCTGGCAATTGCGCCCATCAGCAGCACGATCAGCAGCGTCAGCAGCGCGCCGAAGCCGGGGATGTGCAGGCCAAGCAATTTGTCGGGGTGCCAGGCGATAGGCAGGATCAGCAGCGTTTGGTCGAGCGTGCCGATGATCCAGTTCAGCACCGCCAGCGTGATCATCAAGGGCACCAGCACAAGCAGGCCCGCCAACAGCCAGCGGCGAAACGAGGCCATCACGAAGATTTGAAGGCAGACGACGGCGCGCTGGCTGGCGCTGCGCTAGCCGGGGCGGCCGCTGCGGGCGCAGCAATCGGGGTAGCTGCCGCTGCGTCTGACGGCGCAGATCCGCCCGAAGCCTTGTCACCGGCTTTATCGCCACCCTTTTCGCCACTCTTTTCTGCACCCTGAACCGGGGCATCCCCGGCATTGCCACCCTCGCCCGGCTTGCCTGCCGCTGCATTGCCATTGCGGAAGTCGGTGACGTACCAGCCCGAGCCCTTGAGTTGAAAGCCTGCGGCCGTCAGCTGCTTGGTAAAAGTTGCGGCACCGCAGGCCGGGCAGACCGACAGCAGCGGGTCAGATATCTTTTGCAAGACATCTTTGGCATGCCCGCAAGCGTCGCATTTATAGGCGTAAATTGGCATAGTCTTCCAAAAAGTCCGAGGGGAATTTTCCGCCGTGAGTGGCGCAGTGCAAAGCCTCCAATTATAGGCGTGGCCCTGCCTGGCAGCCGTCGCCCGATTGCGGCTCAAAACACGCGAACGCGCATCAGCACCTGCATGGCGAGCAGGCCCAAAATAAAGCCCAGCCCCCCGTAAATAATGCTTTGCAGCAGTTTGTTGGTGCGCTTTTGCTCGGCCATCATTTGGGCCAGCTCGTGGCGGGTAATGAGCGCCGGGGACTTCAGGTATTGCGACAACAGGCGCGGCAGCGCGGGCAGCAACTTGGCATAGGACGGGGCTTCGGCTTTGAGTTGCGCGAGTAGTTTTTCAGGGCCCACTTGCTCAAGCATCCAGCGTTCCAGAAACGGTTTGGCAGTGGCCCACAAGTCCAGATCGGGATCCAGATCGCGTCCCAGCCCCTCGATGTTGAGCAGTGTTTTTTGCAGCAGTACCAGTTGCGGCTGAATTTCCACCTGAAATCGGCGCGAAGTCTGGAACAGGCGCATCAGCACCATTCCCAGCGAAATTTCTTTGAGGGGCCGATCAAAATACGGCTCGCAGCAGGCACGCACCGCCGCCTCCAGCTCGTCGGAGCGGGTGTGCGCCGGCACCCAGCCCGACTCGATATGCAGATCGGCTACGCGTTTGTAGTCGCGCCGGAAAAACGCAATGAAGTTTTGCGCCAGGTACTCTTTGTCGATCTCGGTCAGCGTGCCGACGATGCCGAAATCGAGCGAGATGTAGCGACCGAAGGTTTCGGGGGCGAGGCTGACCTGGATGTTGCCGGGGTGCATGTCGGCATGAAAAAACCCATCGCGAAACACCTGCGTGAAAAAGATCGTCACGCCGTCGCGCGCGAGCTTTTGCATGTCCACGCCTGCATCGCGCAGGCGCTGCGTGTGGCTGATGGGCACGCCGCTCATGCGCTGCATCACCATCACGTCGGGCTGGCAGTAGTCCCAATACATCTCGGGGATTAGCACCAGATGCAAGCCGGCCATATTGCGCCGCAGTTGCGCCGCGTTCGACGCTTCGCGCAGCAGGTCGAGCTCGTCGTGCAAATACTTGTTGAACTCGGCGACCACCTCGCGCGGTCTCAAGCGCTTGCCGTCGCTTGAAGTGCTCTCAACCCAGCCCGCCATTGTTTTGAGCAGGGCCAGGTCTTTTTCAATAGCGGGCAGCATGTCAGGGCGCAGCACTTTCACGGCGACTTCACGGCCGTCGTGCAGCGTTGCAAAGTGAACCTGCGCGATTGACGCGCTGGCTGTGGGCACTTGCTCGAACTGCGCAAAAATCTCCATCAGCGGCTTGTTGAATGCCCGCTCGATGATGCCGACCGCCACACTCGACGCAAACGGCGGCACGCGGTCTTGCAGCCGCGCCAGTTCATCGGCAATGTCGGGTGGCAGCAAATCGCGGCGCGTTGAAAGCACCTGGCCAAACTTGACGAAAATCGGCCCTAGCCGCTCCAGCGCCTCGCGCAGCCGCTGGCCGCGCGGCGCGCTCAAGTCGCGGCCCACGGAAATGAGCCGGGTTAAAAGCCGTATCCAGGGTTTCTCAAAGCTGGCGAGCACCAGCTCGTCAAGGCCAAAGCGGAGCACCGTCCAGACAATGAACGCACCCCTGAGCAGGCCGCTCATCGGTCGGGTCTCGGGCCGTTTGCTTGCGTTGCCGGATCTGGCGCATTAGCCGCGCGGGATGACGCAGCCGCACTGGCAAGGGGCGCATCAACTGGCGAACGACGCAACAAAAACTGCCGGATACCGGCCACAAGACGCCGACCACCCTCTGTGAGGGCGTGCGCCGGGGCATCGCCGACCACTCGTGACAAATCCTCTTCCAGATCCCAGCGCAGGTTGTCGGCAAGCCAGGCGACTTCTGCGGCCAATTGAACGTCACCCTCAATCTGAACCGATGGCTTCTGCCCAGACAGCAGAGTGCCCACTAGCGCAAACGGTGAGTCGGCGGGAATCACGATCAGCAAATCGGATTTAGCTGATGCCTGTGCCCGGTCAAACAGGCCAGCCGGGGTCACGAGCAGGTCGAGCTCAAACACGCCGAAACGCAGGTGGATGACGCGGCCCTTTTGCCGGAGCAGCCTGGCCTGCGCCTCTTTTTCCTGCCCGACGACGTGATTGATAAACAGCACCAGCTTTTGCTGGACTTCATCAACAACCCAGGGCGGTGGCTGCAAGCGCGCCGCAAAAGATTCCAGAAACGAAAACGGGAACGTGTTATTCATACGTTCCCGATTTTGCAATAGAAGTTAAGCCCCCACGGTAGATGCTAGCCGCCACGGTCGCGCACTTCGTGTCGCTCTCTGCCCCCCGAGGGGGCCGCTGCGCCTGCGGCCCGGCAAAGCCGGTTCTGCGGCCCCTGCTCGGCTGAAGATTCCCCGACTTGCTCCCTCTCCCTCTGGGAGAGGGCTGGGGTGAGGGCTCTGCGCTTCTGCTCCGTGCCCCCCCGAGTCGCTGCTCGGCTTACTGGAGTGCTTGAACTCCAGCAACCAGCCAGCCACCACCGCTGCGAGGTTTGGTCATGTTCCAGACCTCGCGGAACGGGCTGGCACCGGCTGAGGCGTCTTCCTTGATCATGCCGGAGAACTCGACGCTGGCGAGATACGAGTCGCTCAATTCTTCAATGCCCAGCAACTGCGCCTCCAGCATCACAACCTCGGTTTTATTGGTCACGCCGCCGGTGTGCGACTCGCGATCAGCCAGCTGAGCCTTGATCTGGTCGAGCATGTCATCAGTCATCATGGCACGCAGGCTCTGGATATCGGAGCGGTCCCAGGCGTCTTGCAGCGTAATGAAATTGCCTTTACAGCCTTTCAGGAAACCTTCTGCGTCGAAACCGGCAGGAATGCTCCAGCCTTGCGCGCCGATGAGGGACGAGCCAATCATGGAGCCTGCCGCAGCGCCGCCCGCCGAGTCGCGGCTGGCTTCAAAAGCGACCGGTCCCGAACGCTCAAAAGGTCGTGCCGATGAATCGTTGCCGACGTTCTTGGGGTTGTAGCCAGAAGCCGGGCCACCGTGGCCTGCGCCTTCAAACGCGAACGGCGTCCGGCCTCTAGCTGGCGCGCCATCATTTGCGCCTTCTTTGCCGGCCTTGATCTTGCGCATCACAAAGCCTGCCACCACCATGATCACCATCGCCAGCAAAGCGAACATGATGATCTGGCCAAACGCCTCACCAAGGCCAAGCGAAGACGCGAGCCAGGCCAGGCCCAGGCCCGCAGCCAGGCCACCAAGCATGGCACCCCACGGTTTTTTCGGTGCAGCGGCTGCGGCGCCGGCCGCGCCGGCCGTTGCTGGCGCAGCAGCGGAATTGCCCGGTGCGTTGGGCGTGGCATCGCGCTGCGTCACGTTGGACGACTGCTTGCCGACAGATTTGCCGCCACCCAGGCGCTTGGCCTGTGCATCCGCGCCAGCTAGCGCCAGAGTCACCACCAAAATGGCAGATAAAACCATCGAATAAATTTTCATGACTTTCATAACGTCTCCTTGTGCGCGGCAAGCTGCCGCATTAATGACCAACTGATTTCAAAAACAAAAATTCAATGCCCGCTGATTAGGCATTCAACACTTGATTGCAACATGCAAGGCAGCCACGCCACCCGTCATGTTGTGAACATCCACATGACCGAAACCACCTTTGTGCATCAGGGTTTTAAGCTCCTGCTGGTCCGGATGCATCCGGATCGACTCGGCCAGGTACTGGTAACTGGCACTGTCGTTGGCAACCAGCTTGCCCAGCCGGGGCAAGACCTTGAAAGAATACCAGTCGTAGAGCGACTCCAGCGGCTTGGCCACTTTGGAAAATTCGAGCACCAACAGTTTTCCGCCAGGCTTTAACACGCGGTGCATCTCGCGCAGCGCGACGTCTTTGTGGGTCATGTTGCGCAAGCCGAAGGCCACCGTCACAAGGTCAAAACCCTCATCGGCAAACGGCAGCTGCTCGGCGTCGCAGACCAGCGTGGGCAGGCTGACGCCGACGTCGATGAGCCGGTCGCGGCCCTCTCGCAGCATGGCTTCGTTGATGTCGGTATGCACGACCATGCCACTGCGGCCCACTTGTCGCGCAAACGCCTTGGCCAGGTCACCTGTGCCACCGGCAATGTCGAGCACGCGCTGACCGGGTTTGACGTTGGCAACAAGAACGGTGTAAGCCTTCCAGGCGCGATGCAGGCCCAGCGACATCAAGTCATTCATCACGTCGTATTTGGACGCAACGGAGTCGAACACGCCGCGCACACGGCGCGCCTTGTCCTGCTCGCTGACTGACTCAAAACCGAAATGGGTGCTGCTCATGAAGAGGATGCTAAGCGGCAAACTGCGAAAAGCCCGATTCAACCCTGAAAATCAACGGGGCTTTCAGCACATTGAGCTGACACAACAACGACGCAAAGGCCACCAGGGGCACGAAGGGCGTCAATGGCTGCTACAGCTTTTACCGGCTGCGACGCTCATTGTTTCGTCCCGGTCGGCACCGGCAGCTTGCAGGCGCGCGGTGTACTCGCGCCACAGCCGGTCCTGCTCGGAGCCCAAAAAGTGCAGGTAGTCCCACGAAAAAATGCCGGTGTCGTGGCCGTCGGAAAACACGGGTTTGACGGCGTAGTTGCCAATCGGTTCGAGCAGGGCGACGTTGACCTGGCGCTTGCCGGTTTGCAAAACTTCCTGACCTGGACCGTGGCCCTGCACCTCGGCCGACGGCGAGTAAACGCGCATCAGCTCGAACGGAATTTTGAACTCCTGCCCGTCCGAAAAAGCGATTTCAAGAACGCGCGATTGCGTGTGAACCGTGATCTCGGTCGGCGTGGGTGATTCGGGTTTGAGGCCGGCCATAAAAGTTGCTTTCGGGTTGTCGGATATCAGGAATTATTGCGTGCGCACTCAGACCAGCACGCGCTCTATGCCGCCCTGGTTGGCCGACTTCACATAGGTGGGCAACCAGTCCTTGCCGAGAATCTGCATGGCCATTTCAACCACGATGTAGTCGGCTTCCAGCAAGCCGCCTTGAAGGTCATTGCCGAAGCGCGACAGTCCCTGCAGACAGCTTGGGCAACTGGTCAAAATCTTCACGTTCCCCGCCGCGCCGACAGCCCCGCTGGCGCGCAAGTCCGCCTCACCCTTTTGCAGCGATTCTTCTTTGCTGAACCGCACCTGCGTGGCGATGTCGGGGCGCGTGACGCCCAGCGTCCCCGATTCGCCGCAGCAGCGCTCGTTTTTGATCACGTTGTCGCCAAGCAGTGCTTTGACGGTTTTCATCGGATCCTGCAGCTTCATCGGGCTGTGGCAGGGGTCGTGGTACAGATAACCACTTCCAGGTTTATCCGGCTGGTCAGTGCGCAGTGTGATGCCTTTTTCAAGCAGGTATTCGTGAATGTCGATGATGCGGCAACCCGGGAATATCTTGTCAAATTCGTAGCTCTGCAACTGGTCATAGCAGGTGCCGCAGCTCACCACTACGGTTTTGATGTCGAGGTAGTTGAGGGTGTTGGCAACCCGGTGAAACAGCACGCGGTTGTCGGTGATGATTTCTTCGGCCTTGTCGAACTGGCCACTGCCTTTTTGCGGGTAGCCACAGCACAGGTAGCCGGGTGGCAGCACGGTTTGCACACCGGCGTGCCAGAGCATCGCCTGCGTGGCCAGGCCGACTTGCGAGAACAGCCGCTCGGAGCCGCAGCCGGGGAAATAAAACACCGCCTCGGTTTCGCCGGTTGTCGTGGCCGGGTTGCGAATGATCGGCACGTAGTTTTTGTCTTCAATGTCGAGCAGCGCACGCGCCGTTTTCTTCGGCAGGCCGCCTGGCATTTTTTTGTTGATGAAATGAATCACCTGCTCTTTGACCGGGGCCTTGCCGACGGTCGCTGGCGGCGCTGCTGTCTGCTTGCGTGCCACGCGGCGCAGCAAATCGTTGGCCAGCCGCTGTGCCTTGAAGCCGACATCGACCATCGCGCTGCGCATCAGCTTGATAGTTTGCGGATTCGTTGCATTCAGGAAAAACATTGCCGCCGCGTTGCCCGGCCGAAACGACTTTTGCCCCATTTTGCGCAGCAGGTTGCGCATGTTCATCGAGACATCGCCGAAGTCGATATCGACCGGGCACGGGCTCAGGCACTTGTGGCAAACGGTGCAGTGGTCGGCCACGTCTTCAAACTCTTCCCAGTGCTTGATGCTGACGCCGCGCCGGGTTTGCTCTTCGTACAAAAACGCCTCAATCAGCAGCGAGGTGGCCAGGATTTTGTTGCGCGGGCTGTAGAGCAAATTGGCGCGTGGCACGTGCGTGGAACACACCGGTTTGCACTTGCCGCAGCGCAGGCAATCCTTGATGCTGTCCGCGATCGCGCCGATGTCAGACTGCTGCATGATCAGCGACTCATGGCCCATCAGGCCGAACGAGGGCGTGTAGGCGTTGCTCAGGCTGGCCGTTGGCTGCAGGCCATTTTTATTAGCTATTTCGACCTGCGGCCCAATGTAATCGGGCGCAAGCAGCTCCTGATTTCGTAGCAACTTGCCTTTGTTGAAGCGCCCTTCAGGGTCGATTCTGGCCTTGTAGTCGGCAAAGGGCTGCAGCTCGGCATCGCTTAAAAACTGCAGCTTGGTGATACCGATGCCGTGCTCGCCCGAGATCACGCCGTCCAGCGAGCGCGCCAGCGCCATGATGCGCACGACCGCCGCGTGCGCGGTTTGCAGCATGTCGTAGTCGTCGCTGTTGACCGGCAAATTGGTGTGAACATTGCCGTCGCCGGCGTGCATGTGCAGCGCGGCCCAGACCCGGCCCTTGAGCACGCGCTGATGAATCGCATTGCATTCGGCGAGGATGGGAGCGAACTGGTTGCCGGTAAAAATCTCCTGCAGCCGCGCGCGAATCTGCGTTTTCCAGCTGGCGCGCAGCGTGTGGTTTTGCAGCTCGGGGAACAGCGCATCAACGTTTTCCAGCCAGCCCGCCCAGAGCGTGCGCACCTCGCCAATCACCGTGAGGGCTTCTTCGACGCGTCCGGCCAGCATTTCGGCGGGTGCCACGTCGCCAGCTTCGTCAGCTTTACCCAGCGGCAGATTGCCGCGGCGCAAAAAAGCGTCGAGCGCATCACACAACCGGACCTTGTTTTGCAAACTCAGCTCGATGTTGATGCGCTCGATGCCGTCGGTGTATTCGGCCATGCGCGGCAACGGAATCACCACGTCTTCATTGATCTTGAAGGCGTTGGTGTGGCGCGAAATAGCCGCCGTTTTTTTGCGATCCAGCCAGAACTTTTTGCGCGCCTCAACGCTGATGGCGACAAAGCCCTCGCCGCTGCGCGAGTTGGCAATGCGCACGACCTCGCTGGTGGCGCGCGCCAC
>JANOOO010000139.1:0-2354 GCA_031421375.1 Polaromonas sp. | reverse complement strand
GCGCCCACCGAGCCGCTGAGCGTCAGGCGCGGGTAGCGCTCAGCATCAACACTGCCAATCTCGTCGCTGGCAGCGGCCACCTCACGCGCTGCGCTGAATACGTCGGGTCGTTGCGCCAGCATTTGGGCCGGTATGGTCGCTATCGTTATAGGAGCTGCTTTCGCCCGTCCTGATTGGGTTGCAGCCAGTTTTTGCTTAAGATCAGGCTCGTTCAGGCCGCTTAGCGCGACCAGCGCCTTGATGCCCTGCTCGCAGCTTGCGGCCTGCTCGGTCAGCCGAGCGTTGGCCTCGGCGGCACTGGCCCGGCCCAAGGCGGCGGTGGCCGGAGCCGTGAAGCCCGCTGCAGCCGACAGATCGGTCAGGCGGGCGGTCTCAAGGCGCGAAGTCGCGTCGGCGCGCGTGATGGCTTTGAGCTCGCGGCAACTGGCGTAGCTGTAATAGCGGCTGGCCACTTCGGCGGCGACCGAGACTCTGGCGTCGTGCCACAGCGCGCCCGAGGCAGCCAGCCGTTCGCTTGCCGCGTCCTGGCCCGCGCGGTTGCGGCCGAACACATCGATCTCCCACGCGGTTTGCAGGCCGAGCTGGAGCACGCTGGCAATCGGGGCCAGGCCAGCGCCGGTCGGCTGCGCGCGCGAGCGGGAGGCAGCGGCCTGCGCGTCAAGCGTCGGCAGCAAGGCCGCACCGCTGGCGACTTGCGCCGCCCGCGCTTGTTCGATGCGCGAACGTGCCGACGCGACAGTCGGGCTCACGGCCTGCGCCGCTGCCACCAGCTCGGCCAGCAGCGGGTCGCCTTGCTGCGCCCACCAGTCGCTCAAGTCGCTTAGCTGGCCGTTGTGCGGCAGTGTGGAGGCGGTGTCGAGCGTGGCGGAAGTCGCTGCTTGCGTCGCTGGCAGTGATGCAAACCACCGCGCAGGCGGCTCTGCGCTGACGGCGCGCGGTGGACTGGTCAGCGCGCAGCCACTTACCAGCACGGCCAGCAGGGTCAGCGCAAGCGCCGCGCCGCCCGCCCAACGACGAGCCTGCGCAGGCCGTGGGCAGGCCGAAGGCGCGGCGCTCGGTCGGTGGGGGCGTTTCAGCATCATGATTTTGGGCAGGCTCTGCGCGCAGCTTCCAGCATCACCATGGCTTCGGCCTGGTCGAGCATTTGCGCGGCCCAGGCGTTGATGGCCTCGGGGCCGTGGAGCAGCGCGGGACGAATCGCCTGCACCACATCGCGCGTCATGTAGAGGTGCATGGACAGGCCAGCGATGCTGAAGGCCAGTCGGTGCAGGTCGTCGTCAGCTTGCGTGACGCCAAGATGACGCGCCAGCACGGCAATCAGCGCGGCATGCGCCGGTTTGATGCCGCTGTCGATCTCGCGCGCCCAGACGCCTGTGGGCTCAATCATTTCGCGGAAGTGCAGCCGCAAGCAGTGCTGCACCCGCTCGCCCTGCTTCATCGGCTCCAGAAAGCTCGCGATGAAGCCAGCCAGCGACTGCCGCAGCGTGAAATGCGGCTGGTCGTACAGCGCAATATCGCGATGCGGGCCAGCCGCTGGGTCGGTGAACATGGCGCTGTAAAGCCCGGCCTTGTCGCCGAAGTAGTAGCGAATCGCTGCCAGGTTCACGCCTGCGGCCTCGGCAATGGCGCGGGTCGAGGTTTTGGCGAAGCCTTTTTCCGCGAATAGCCGCAGTGCAGCGGTCATCAGCTGCTGGCGCGCCTCGATGCTGCCGGCGCGTTGCGGGCGCTGGCCGGGGCTGGCTGCCTCAAGCTGCGGCGCGGCGGAGAGGGCTTGAATGCTTGGGTTTTCACGCATAGGGGCGTGATTACAGCACAAAATCAAACGATTGATTGAATCTTAAATAAGGGCAATATTTCGGGATTAGTTCCCTCTCCCTCGGGGAGAGGGCTGGGGCTGAACGCTGCGGCTCTGGACGCGGCTGCCCGCGTCCGGACAGCGTGAAGAAGCCTGGGCTCCGACCAGGCTGCGGTCTGCAAGACAGGGCTCCCCGGCTTTGGCAGTTTGAAGTCAGTCGGTGCCCATGCACAAACCCTCACCCCCGCCCTCTCCCGCAAGCGGGAGAGGGGGCAAGAAAAGTCCCTCGCATTCCGTCTCGCACTGCGTCTCGCTCTCCCGCTTGCGGAAGAGGGGGGCAAGAAAAGTCCCTCGCACCGCGCCTCGCACTCCGTCTCGCTGATTCCCCTCGGCGGAGGAAGCAGTTATTCGGGGAAGCTCACCCCGCCTCGCCCGGCAAGCCCTGCAGCACCTTCGGCGTCAACACCGCGCCGCCAAACACCGCCAGCCACAACTGCTGAATCGCCGCCCGCTCGGCCTGCAGCAGCAGCGGGCTGACCTGTGTGGGCTCTTCGTTCAG
>JANOOO010000138.1:0-2132 GCA_031421375.1 Polaromonas sp. | reverse complement strand
CCTTCGAGATCGCCGACATTGCCGCAGCCGCACAGCGCGTCGTCGTTGTCGCTGACAAAGGTGTGCCCGGCGTGCCCGGCGTTGCCGTTTTTGCCGCGCAGCACCCTGCCATCGACGCACAGGCCCATGCCGATGCCCGTGCTCCAGGTCACGTAAGCGCAATGATCGAAACCCAGCAGCGCGCCCCAGCGGCGCTCGGCCTGCAACGCGGCAACGCCGTCGTTTTCAATGATCAGCCGGGGCAGTGCTGCGCGCAGCGGCGCTTCGAGCAGTGCCGTCATCCAGTTGTTGGGCAGGCCGCGCGCAGGGCCGGCCAGACCGCCGCAGATGTTGGGCGCAGCGAGTTCGATCAGGCCGCCCTGCATCGCGAACGGGCCGCATGAGGCCACGCCGACCGCGTCAAGCTCGGCCACCTCGCGCCCCGCCGCCGCGCAGCTCTCGTGAACCAGCCGGATGATCTGCTGCGCCAGTGCATCGTTGTGGCCGGTTTTGGCAGTCGGCTCGCTAACGCGCCCGTGCAGGCCCGTTGCATCGGCCACGCTGACGGCGACTTTGGTGCCGCCGATATCGACACAGGCTTTAAGGCCCGTGATCGAAGAGAAAAAATGTTCTGACATGCGAATCATGCGGGCAGTTTAAGGGCAGGGTTTGCTGCCCGCTACTCACTGGCCGCGTGCTGATTCAAAGGGTGCGCGTGCGGTCGGCCTGCGCAAAACCCATAGCCTGCCATTGCACGTCACTCGATGCCGCAGCCGCAAAGCCGATCACCTTGAACAGCTCGCCCATCTCGTGTTCATTGACAAGTTTTTGCGCCATCGCACGCTCGCTCAAGGTGGCGTTGTGCAAGCCTTCGATCAACCCGCAGTTGAGCAAAAACCGCCCTTGGCTGGTATAGCCGACTACCGTCAGCCCGGCCTCCTGCCCGGCCAGCGCAATGGCGGTGAAATTGACGTGCGCGGTGATGTCTTTGCTGCCCACATCGACAAGCGGGTCGCCATCGACCTGATGGGCGCGGTGGCACATCACCGTGCCCATGCTGCGCTGCGGGTGGTAGTACTCGTGCTCGGGAAAGCCGTAGTCAATGAAAAACGCCGCGCCACGCTGCAGCCGGTCGGCAAGCGTGCGGATGAAGCCCTCGGCCTGCGGGTGAATTTCGGTCAGGTAATCGCCTGTGCCGTCGATCTCAAACGGCGGCCGCAGCGCGGTGGGCCGGTCAGCGAATGCCAGCGTGCCCGCGTTCAATGTGACACCGCGCTCATGCCACACATCGCCAACTCGCGCGAGCAATTTCACCGGCATCGCGTCGAGCACTTCGTTGCCGACAACCACGCCGCTGATGCGCTCGGGCAGCGCGCTGGCCCACTGGACTTTTCCCGCAAAGGCCGCAAGCCGCGATGCTTGCCGTTCGCGCAGGCTGGCAGACAGATCAACGATGGTGTAGCGCTCAAGCTGCGGCCCGAGTGCCTCAAGCAGATGCTGGGCGAGTGCGCCTGAGCCGGCACCGAACTCCCAGACCTCGCGCGTGCCGGTGGCGGTCAGCGCCTCGGCGACCTGACGCGCAAGGGTGCGGCCGAAGTGCGGCGAGATTTCAGGCGCAGTGGCGAAATCGCTGCCGCCCTCGCCTGCCCCGGCATGGCCGTTCGGCTTGGCGAAGTGACCCGCTGGCATCAAACCGAATTGGCGCGAGCCGCTGGCGTAGTAGCCAAGGCCGGGCGCGTACAGCGCCAGCGCCATGAAATCATCGAAACCGATCCAGCCGCCGCCCGCTTCAAGGGCCAGGGTGATGGCCAGATGCGGCGTGCCCGTAAACCCCGTCGGTAAAATGCTGGCATTGCTCATATCGGTGGCCGCATTGTCGGCGATCAATCCCTTCGAGCCAGCCCAAACGCCATGCCCCCTGCCGCCGATTCCCCCGTTGTTCTCGTCACCGGCGCAGCCAAACGGCTGGGGCGTGAAATCGCTTTAACGCTGGCTGAAGCTGGCTGGCGCGTGGCGGTTCACTACCGTGAGTCGGCTACAGACGCTATTGAAACAGTAGCTGCTTGCGCCCGCCCACAAAGGGCTAGCGCTGCTTTTTGTTGTGATTTAAGCAACGAGGCGGCAGTGCGGGCGTTGCTGCCGCAAGTCGCCGC
>JANOOO010000137.1:0-10122 GCA_031421375.1 Polaromonas sp. | reverse complement strand
ATGGAGGCCATCCTCGACAGCGGCGCGGCCTATACCAGCGGCCCGCAGTGGCTGGCCGAAAACGTGCTGCGCGGCCGCCACGTGCTGGCCGTGGCCGGCACCCACGGCAAGACCACGACCACCGCCATGCTCACCTGGATTTTGGAGAGCGCGGGCCTGCAACCGGGCTACCTTGTCGGCGGCGTGCCGCTTAATTTCGGCAGTTCGGCCCGTCTGGGGCGGCACCCTCCGTCCAGCGCCGGAGCCAGCACCACCATGGGCTCCAGTAGCCGACGCGCGGGCGCAGGTACCTCGAGCGGCACGCTTCGCTACCTCAAGGGCATCCAGAATGAACCGGAAGACGTGGCGGCGTATCCCTTTGTCATCGAGGCCGACGAATACGACACCGCATTCTTCGACAAGCGCAGCAAGTTCGTCCACTACCAACCGCGCACCGCGATCCTGAACAACCTTGAATTCGACCACGCCGACATTTTTGAGAACCTGGCCGCCATTGAAAGGCAGTTTCACCACCTGGTTCGCATCGTGCCATCGAGCGGTCGCGTCGTCGTCAATGCGGCCGAAGCCAGCCTGCAGCGCGTCATGGCGCAGGGCTGCTGGAGTGAGGTCGTGCCCTTCGGCCACGGGGCGCAGCCACACGCCGGTTTCACGGCTGTGGGCGAGCCCGATGATTTCACGGTGCTGAAAAATGGCGCACCCGCAGGCCAGGTGCGCTGGGCGCTCGGCGGCAGCCACAACCAGCTCAACGCGCTGGCCGCCATCGCCGCCGCCGAGCATGTTGGCGTCAGCCCCGCTGCCGCAGCCGCTGCGCTGGCTGACTTCAAAAACGTGAAGCGCCGAATGGAAGTACGCGGCGTGGTGCAACGCGCGGGCGGCGACATCACCGTGTTTGACGACTTCGCGCATCACCCCAGCGCCATTCGCACCACGGTTGATGGCCTGCGCCGCCAGCTGGGCAGCAGCGGCCGCAAGTCGGCGCGCATCCTGGCGCTGTTCGAGCCACGCAGCAACACCATGAAGCTCGGCAGCATGACGGCGCAACTGCCGTGGAGCCTGGAGCAGGCCGACCTGGCGTTTTGCCACGCGGGCGGGCTGGCATGGGACGCGCGGGCGGCGCTGGCGCCGATGGGCGAACGTGCGCAGGTCGCCGACTCGATTGACCAACTGCTGGCGCAAGTCCTGGCGGCCGTCCAGCCCGGCGACCAGTTGCTGTGCATGAGCAACGGCAGCTTCGGCGGCGTGCCTGCGCGCTTGTTGCAGGCGCTGGGCGGCTCGGCTGCGGTTTGAACTCTCCGCCGCCGTATCCCGCACGACTTGAGTGGCGATCCAGTCGCTATGATTTCAGGAGCTGCTTGGGCCCGCCCCTGTTTGGAAAATCATAGATTAGGTCTTGAACCAAGCCTGGCCGGTCAGCGCCGCTCCCGCCGCGCCGTGACCGCCTTCGACAAACCATCAAGCACCGCCAGCGAATCGCCCCAACCCAGGCACGCGTCGGTGATGCTCTGCCCATAGGTCAGAGCTTTCGAGTCGTCCTGGCCGGGCGTAAATTTTTGCGCACCGGCGCTCAGGTGGCTTTCCACCATCAAGCCAAAGACCTGCTGCGAGCCGCTTGCGATTTGCCCGCCGATGTCGCGCGCCACCTCAAGCTGCTTTTCATGCTGCTTGGAGCTGTTGGCGTGGCTGCAATCGACCATCAGCGTCGGCATCAAGCCGGATGCCTTGAGCGCGTCGCAAGCCTCAGAGACGCTGGCCGCGTCGTAATTCGGCGCTTTGCCGCCGCGCAAAATGACGTGGCAGTCCTTGTTGCCGTTGGTTTGCACGACGGCAACCTGGCCGTTTTTATGAACCGACAAAAAGTGGTGACCCCGCGCCGCCGCCTGAATCGCGTCAGTGGCGATGCGGATGTTGCCGACGGTGCCGTTTATGAAGCCAATTGGTGCCGACAGGCCCGACGCCAGCTCGCGGTGTACCTGGCTTTCGGTGGTGCGCGCACCAATCGCGCCCCAGGCGATCAGGTCGCCAATGTACTGCGGCGAGATCACGTCGAGAAACTCGCTGCCCGCCGGCAGGCCCAGGCGGTTGATGTCGATCAGCAGCTGGCGCGCAATGCGCAAACCCTCGTCGATGCGAAAACTCTCGTCAAGGTAAGGGTCGTTGATCAGCCCCTTCCAGCCGACCGTGGTGCGCGGCTTTTCAAAGTACACGCGCATCACGATCTCCAGCGTGCCTGCGTACTTTTTGCGCTGCTCGGCGAGCTTTTTTGCGTAGTCGAGCGCGGCGGCGGGGTCGTGAATCGAACATGGCCCGATCACCACCAGCAGCCGGTCATCCTGGCCCACCATGATGTTGTGGATAGCCTGGCGCGTCTGGCTGATCAGCGCCTCGACCGGTGTGCCGCGAATCGGAAAGAAGCGGATCAAATGTTCGGGTGGGGGAAGCACGGTGATGTCCTTGATGCGTTCGTCGTCGGTCTGGCTGGTTTTATCGACGGGACTCGCATACCAGGCGTCGCTGGCGGCGTGAGGCTGAACATTCATCGGGGGCTCCTTGGGAAAGTTAAAAAAACCGGGAATAAAGGGGCAAAAAAAAACCGCCGGGGGTCCGGCGGTTTTTGAAAAATTCGCTGCTCGAAAGCTGCTTACGCGAAATTCTCTCTACCGCCGGAGGCGCTTGAGAACCAGAAGTAAGCAAAATAAAACTTGGGAGCGGTCATAGGCGCAATGTAGCACAGGGAGTTCCCGGGGGGCGCCAGCATTCAGCGAATCGCCACCGGGTTGACGATGGCCTGCACGCCCCCGGTCATCCGCGATGCGCCAAGCACGAACATGAATTCGTAAGCCTTGTCTGCCACCAGCGGGCCGGTGTTCATGTTCTCCAAAATATAAATGCCGTTGCGGGCCAGAAGAATTTGATGGACCTCAAACACGCCAACGTCTTTGTCAAACAGAATCACCTCCAGCGCCCACGTGTCCGAACCGACTGCCACCACGTCTTTGGAAGCCAGATAAAGCGCACTGTCTTTACCCAGACCCGGCTCGCCCGCCAAAAAGCGCTTGTTGTCTTTGCCTTCGACTGCTTGCCAGCCGGTGTGAAACAACACCACGTCACCCTTTTTAATTTGGATACCTTGGCGCTTGGCCTGCACGAACTCCGAATTTTTATTGCAGTTGTAGTACACGTTGTTGATGCCGATGTGGCCCAGACCGTCCAGCTGCGAGCCGGTGCCGACCCAGCCCATGTAGAGGTCGTCGTTGTAGGTCGTCTTGGTCCCACCCAGACTGACGCCGCCAGCCTGGCCGGGTTGCAGCACTGTCAACGATCAGGTGCGCGGCGCAAAGGCAGTGGTCTGTGCATTGGTTTCAAAGCCGAGGGCATAGGTCTTGCCTGTCTTGACCAGCTTCGCGGCATCAATCGCAAGTTGCGGCGCAAGCAAATTGGCAGCACCGATTTCGTCATTCGGTCCCCATTTGGATTTGCACCAGTCGTTCTGGGCCAAAGCACCGCTGGCGCTGCCCACGGCAATTGGCAAAGTCGCCGCGATACGTCGAAAGTATTTCAAGGCAGACATGGCAGATGTCCTCGTTAGGGTTGATTAAATAGCGTGTTTAAAGGCTCAACGCCGGAAATCTACCAGCGTGCAATCGCCGCGTCATCTCCGCGTCATCCCTATCGCAATATTGAGGGAAAGTACTGCATCGGCAACGGACGAGCTGTGCAACAGTCGGTGGTCCCAAGCTGGACCGGCCAACTCTTTTTGCATTCGCTCGTCGCTGCCCTTTTTTTTACCTGCTCAAGCCCCCAGGAGATCCTGATGAAACCCACGAACAGAAAAATGAAATTCTCTTTTCAACCGTCATGGCGGCATGCGCTGCTGGCGGCAGCTGTCGGGCTGGCCGCAGTGCCCAGCCTGGCGCAGGAGACCTTCAAGATCGGCATCGTGAGCTTTCTCTCGGGCCAGGCGGCTGAGAGCTTCGGCGTGCCCGCCGTCAATGGGGCCAAGGTTCTGGTCGAAGCCTTTAACAAGGGGCAGGCACCGGCCCCCTACAACAAGGTTGGCTTCGGCGGCATGCAAATCGAGGCGCTGTATGTCGATGAAGCCGGCGGCGCGACCAAGCAGGTGCAGGAAATGCGCAACCTGTATGAGCGCGACAAGGTCGATGCAGTGGTGGGCTACGTCAGCTCGGGCGACTGCCTCGCCGTTGCGCCGGTTGCCGAAGAAATGAAGAAATTCCTCATCCTCTACGACTGCGGCACGCCGCGCATTTTTGAGGAAAACAAATACCAGTACGTGTTTCGCACGGCCTCGCATGCCGCAATGGACAACGTCGCGCTTGCGCGTTATCTGAAGTCGCACAAAGTGAAGGTCGAGCGCTACAACATGATCAACCAGGACTACGCCTGGGGCCAGGACTCGCGCAGAGACTTCATTTTGTCGATGGAGCAGCTCTACAAAGGGGCAAAACTCGACGCCGATCTGCTGCCCAAGTTTGGCGCTGGCCAATACGGCACCGAAATCTCTGCCCTTTCAACCAAGCCGGCCGACATCCTGCACTCCAGCCTTTGGGGCGGTGACTTGCAGGCGTTCATTTTGCAGGCCAGCGCGCGCGGCGTGTTCCAAAAGCAGCAAGCCGTATTTTCAGCCGCCGACCATGTGCTGCCTGGCCTGGGCGAAAAAATGCCGAACGGCGTCATCCTCGGCGCGCGCGGTGCCTACGGCCTGATGTCGCCGAAGTCGGCGCTCAATGACTGGTGGTTCGGCATGTATCAGAAAGCCTATAACGTGTACCCGGTGCAAGCCCCTTACCGCATGGCGCAGGCGCTGCTGGGGCTGAAGGCCGCTGCAGAAAAAGCCATGGCGGCCAATGGTGGCAAAAAGCCGACGCAAGAGCAACTGGCCGCCGCACTCCGGGGCAGCCAGTGGGAGTCGCCGGCCGGCACGATCCGGATGGCGCTTGGCGACGGCCAGCAAGCCATTCAGGAAACCGCGATTGGCAAGACGCGCTGGGATGCTGCCAAAAAAATGGTGGTCCTTGATGACATCGAGCGCTTCGCCGCCGAGTGCGTCAACCCGCCCGCGAACATGAAAAGCGAAGACTGGATCAAGGCCGGCTTTCCTGGCGCAAAGTGTCAATAAGGCTCGCTTGCAGTTGACGCAACCCGGACCGCGCCAGACATGAATCTGCTTCTGACCATCTTGTTCGACGGCATCACCTACGCGTCGTGGCTTTTCATCGTGGCACTGGGTTTGACGCTGGTGTTCGGCGTGCTGAAAATTTTGAACATTGCCCACGGCAGCTTTTACGCCGTGGGGGCTTATGCCGGCGCGAGTCTGGTGAGCTGGCTGCTGTCTATTCAGATGACGCCAGCGTTTACCGTGTTCGCGCTGGTCGCGGCGGCAGTCGCTGTGGCCGCCATCCTGGCACCGCTGACTGAGCGCGGTCTGCTGCGCGTGTTCTACGGACGCGACGAGGTCTTGCTGGTTCTGGTCACCTACGCGCTGTTTTTGATGCTCGAAGACATCACCAAACTGCTGTGGGGTGTAAACCCCTACTACGTGTCGGACACCTACCAGGCCTTTGGCACGCTGGAGATCGCGGGTCAGTCTTATGTCGGCTATGACGTGTTGCTGATTGGTCTGGCGGTGGCCTGCGGGCTGCTGACGTGGTGGGTGCTCAACCGAACCCGGCAGGGCAAGATCGTCACGGCCGTCATCCACAGTGCCGAAGTAGCAGCCAGCATGGGCGTCAACGTGTCGCGCATTTACACGCTGGCTTTTATGTGCGGCGTGTTTTTTGCCGCGCTAGGCGGCGCACTCACGGCACCGATGATCTCGGTCCAGCCCGGCTTGAGCGTCGGCGTCATCATCGTGTCGTTTGCCGTCGTAATCATCGGCGGGCTCGGCAGCATCGAAGGCGCAGCCATCGGCGCGCTGATCGTCGGGCTGGCGCGTGCGTCTGCGGTCCACCTCTGGCCGCCGGCCGAATTGTTCAGCATTTATGTGGTGATGGCTGCCATTTTGGTGTTCCGCCCCGAGGGTCTGTTCCAGCGCATTCAGGCGCGCAAGATCTGATGGCGCGTGCCGCTCGTCAACCCTGCTGCGGGGCCGTGCCTTGAGCGCCTTGAGCACTTTCAACCCAAAGCGCGTGCTGCTGCTCTGTGTACTGCTGTTTGTCGTCCTGCTCGGCCTCGGCTTCGTTTTGCCGAAGTGGCTGGTCTTTTTATCGACGATTGCGCTGGCCAATGGCCTTGTGTCACTCGGCATTGTGCTGATGATGCGCTGTGGGGCCGTGCCCTTTGGTCAAGGACTTGTTTTCGCGGCCGGCGGCTACGCTGCGGCCTTGCTGTTCAACCGCCTCGGCATCACCGACGTGCTGGCCCTTTGCCTGGCCGGCGGGGTGGCGGCTTTCCTCGTCGCACTGCCCTTCGCCCCGCTGCTGGCGCGCTATCGCGGCATCTTTTTTGCCATGCTCACGCTGGCCCTGTCGATGGTTTTGTATGGCGTGTTGATGAAGACCAACGCGCTGGGCGGCTCGGACGGCTTCAACGTCACGCGCCCGACGCTGCTGGGTTACAAGCCGCAGGCGGCGCAATCGACGCTGCTGCTGTGGGGCGTGACGGCGGGCATCAGTTGCCTCATGGCCGGACTGGCCCGCATTTATTGCGACTCGACGCGCGGCCTGCTTTCACTGGCCGTCCGCGAGAACGAATTGCGGGTCGAGTATCTCGGCATGTCGGTGGTGAACCTCGTCGCCTGGAACTACCTGCTCGCGGCATTCGTGGCCGGCCTGGGCGGCGCGCTCAGCGTGCTGGCGCTCGGCCATATCGACCCGCAATTCAGCTACTGGACAACCTCGGGCGAGTTCGTTTTCGTAGCCATTTTGGCGGGCCACCAAAGCGTCACTGCCGTGTTTGTCGCATCTCTTTTGCTTGAGCTGGTGCGCTCGTTTTCAAGCTCTTACTTTCCCAACACCTGGCAACTCGCCCTGGGCATCTTTTTGTTGTTGGTGATTCGGTTTTTGCCAGACGGCCTGGGCTCGCAAATGCACCGGCTGTTTCCAAAACGCAAACCTGTGGACTCGCAGCCATGAGCGCCACCGCCCCGGCCCTGCTTTCGGCACAAGGCCTGAACCGCAGTTTTGGTGCGGTGGTGGCGGCGGCTGATGTCTGCATCGACATTGCCGCTGGCGAGCGCGTCTGCCTGATTGGTAGCAACGGCGCCGGCAAGACAACATTCGTCAACATGGTCACGGGCTACCTCAAGCCCACATCAGGCCACATCTTTCTTGACGGCGAAGACGTCACGGCGCTGGCACCGCGCCAGATCACGCAGCGGGGCGTTGCCCGGTCGTTTCAGATTCCCCAGCTGTGCATGCACATGTCGGTGCTCGACAACCTGCTGGCGTCGCTCGCATGCAGCAAGGGAGAACGCTCATTTTTTCGCTCCGGTCACACACCGGCTGCCGTGGCAGAGTGCCGGCATTTGCTGGCGCGTTTCGATCTGGCCCGGCATGCAGAGCGGCCCGTCATGGAGCTGCCTGGCGGGGTTCGCAAACTGCTCGACATCGCCATGGCGCTGACCGGGCATCCGAAGTTGCTGATGCTCGATGAGCCGACTAGCGGAGTTAGCGCCGAAGAAAAATTTTCGACCATGGACACCGTCATGAACGCCATCGACCGGGGTACTGCGAGCCGACCCGTCACCGTGGTCTTTGTCGAGCACGACATGGACATCGTCTCGCGCTATGCGTCGCGTGTAATTGCGTTCTACAGTGGCCGGGTGATCGCCGATGGCTTGCCTGCCGTTGTTCTGGAAGACGCTGAAGTGCAGCGTTACGTGACCGGCTCGGTGCGGGTGACAGCGAAGGCCGCATCATGATCAGGCTGTCCCAGGCCGTCGTCGCTATTCAGAACGTGGACGTGCTGCGGCAGTTCTCAATCACGGTCAAGCCGGGCACGCTGGTGGGTCTGGTCGGACGCAATGGGGCCGGCAAAACCAGCGTCATGCGATGCATCATGGGCCACCTCCCGCTGCGCGAAGGCAGCCTGCATTTTGGCGACCTGGACCTCGCCAGCCTCGCGAGCCATCAGCGCGCCGCGCTGGGAATCGGCTACATGCCGGAAGACCGCGGGCTGGTTCCTGAATTGACAGTCGAAGAAAACATCTGCCTGCCACTGTGGGTCTCGCCCACCCTCGTCGTGGCCGAGCGCCTGGAACTGGTCTATTCGGTGTTGCCTGAATTGCTCGAAATGCGGCTGCGCAAGGCATTGCTGCTGTCGGGCGGGCAGCAAAAGCTTGTCGCCATGGCGCGCGCGCTGGCGGTCGGCACCCGGCTGCTGCTGCTTGACGAACCGTTTGAGGGGGTTGCACCGGCGCTGTCGCAGCGGCTGTCCGAGGTGGTCGGGAAAATGCGCGGCAGCGGCCTGTCGGTCTTGATCAGCCAGTCCGACCTGAACCATTCGCAGCACCTGCTTGACGCTGAAGTGGTGATTGAGCGCGGGGCGAACCGGCGCGCCAGCTGAACCCAAATTCTGGCTGACCATGCTTAAAGCGCCCTCATATTGGACTCTGCCTTCCGATCAGGCTTTGCGCCTGGAGGCGCATTCGGACTCGCGTGTTACGCCCTGCTTTGCGTCGCGGCCCAGCGGCATCGCCGCGATGCTGCGCAACGCTGCGGGCAGCCAGCCAGACACAGAGGCGCTGGTTGATGGCCCCCGCCGCTGGACCTGGGCCGAATTGTTCGAGGCCAGCCGCCAAATCGCCGATGGCTTGGGCCGGCTGGGTGTTCAGCCAGGTGAGCGGGTGGCCCTGTTGATGGGCAATTGCGCCGAGTTTGTGCTCGCTTTTTATGCGATTGCATTACGCGGCGCCGTGTCGGTTCCGCTCAGCACGCGCGACTCGGCCAAGGGCATCGCCTTCATCCTCGCGCAGTGCGGCGCACGCGCCATCGTGGCCCAGCACGACCTGGTGCATCTGCTGCCATCGCAAGAAGGCAGCCCCATCGCGCCATTGCAAATCATCGTCCGCGGTACTGATGAGACGAACGCAACGCGCAGCGGCAACGCCACACGCTGGTCTGATTTGCTGGTGCCCCCGTCGCGGGTGGCCGTAAACCCAAGCCCAGGCTCATCACATGTGCCCTCAATCACCCCCGCCGTCGAGACCGGCGACGCTCCGGCCGTTATTTTGTACACCTCGGGCACCACAGGGCAGCCGAAAGGCGCGGTGATCACCCACCGCAACGTGGTTCACTCCGCCCTGCACTACCAGTACTGCCTGGGGCTTCGACCGGGCGAGCGCGCCGTACTGGCCGTGCCTGCCTCACACGTCACCGGCCTGATTGCCATCGTCGCGGCCATGGTGTCGGTGGTCGGCTGCGTCATCGTGCTGCGCGAGTTCAAGGCATCGCATTTTTTGCAGCTTGCCGCGCAGGAGCGCATGAGCTACACGTTGATGGTGCCCGCGATGTACGCACTGTGCCTGCGCGACCCCGGCATTGCCACTTGCGACCTGAAAGCGTGGCGGCTCGGCGGCTTCGGTGGCGCGCCCATGCCCGTCAGCACCATTGAGCAGCTGGTCCGGCATTGCCCGGCCATCCAGCTTTTCAATGCCTACGGCGCGACTGAAACCACCTCGCCCGCCACCCTCACGCCTCCCGGCTCGCAGGCACTCGACGCTGTCGGTGTGGCCGTACCGTGTGCCAGCGTCGTCATCATGGACGAAGACGGCAGGCAACTGCCAGCAGGAGAAAGCGGCGAGGTCTGGATCGCGGGGCCGATGGTCGTGCCAGGCTACTGGGACAACCTCCAAGCCACAGAGCAGTCATTTTGCGGCGGCTACTGGAAGTCGGGAGACATCGGAACGCTCGACGCCAACGGCTTTTTGCGAGTGCATGACCGCAAGAAAGACATGATTAACCGGGGCGGCTACAAAGTGTTTTCAGTCGAGGTCGAAAACTGCCTGATGGGCCACCCCGATGTGCTGGAGGCGGCGGTGGTGGGCGTGCCCTGCCCGGTGCTGGGTGAAAGGGTTCACGCCTTCCTCCGCGTCGGTGTCACCGCAGCTGGGCTGGCTGATCAATCCGCGCTCAAGGAATCGATCCTGGCTGAATGCCGCCGCGATCT
>JANOOO010000136.1:0-1622 GCA_031421375.1 Polaromonas sp. | reverse complement strand
TCCTCTGGGACGCCTTGGGCCTCTCGCGATAACGCATCGCGTTAGCGCAACCAGGGCTCGAGCGCTTTGGCCAGGCGCTGCAGCACAGCAGCGTCGGGTAGCGGCAGGCGCACGCTGGCCTGGCCCGTGAGTGGATCGCGTTCGATCGTGATGGGGGCGGCACCGGCTCCTCGCTGCGCCGCCAGCCCCTGCAACAGCGCGGCGCCGGCTTCGAGGATGGCGGCCCAGGGATCGGCCGCTTCGGTACGCCGGGGTTGACCCTCAGCCAGCGGCGCTGTCGATTGGGCCGCTTCGGTCGAGGCGGCGCTTGGTGCCAACGTACCCACGGCGTCGCCGGCCTGCGACGGCTCGAGCGCCGCCGATGGCGTCGCGCCGTTTTCCGTCGCCACGGTCGCCACGGTCGGCTCCGCCGCAACGTCCGCGTCGGCCTCGCCCATCGCGCCGGCCACCTGCTCCACGTTCTTCATGAATTGCGACAAGCGCGTGCCCTGCATGAAGACCTCTCGCTCGCCACCATCAAGCACGCCGGCGAACAGCGATCGCTTGAACGCCAGCACCGACAGCATGCCTTCTTCGATGCTGCCTTGGCCGACGAAGTTGATGACCTGCACGCCACGCGACTGGCCCATGCGGTGCACGCGCCCGATGCGCTGCTCAAGCACTGCCGGGTTCCACGGCATGTCCATGTTGACGACGACGGCCGCCGCATGCTGCAGGTTCAGGCCCACGCCGCCAGCGTCGGTCGACAGAAACAGGCGGCAATTCGGATCCTTGTGAAACTGCTCGACCAAGGCACCACGCTTGTCGCCCGGCACACTGCCGCTGAACAGCACATGGCCCCAGTCGCGCTGGCCTTTACTGCGGCCGAGGCGGCGTTTGATCAGCTCATGCGTGCCCAGCCACTGGCTGAAGACCACCGCCTTGGCGTCGGGCGCTTCGAGCAGCTCATCAAGCACGGTCATCAGCTCATCGACCTTGTGGCCGTGGTCGGTCTCGTGGTCGAGCAGCCAGGTGCTGTTGCAGACCATGCGCATGTTCTGCAAAGCGCAGGTCAAGCGCCGCTGGTCGGCGTCCGACAGGTAGCCCGTCTTGCGCCAGCGCTTGACGATGCGGGCAACGATGTCGCCGTTCTCGTCGTGGTGCAGGCGCTGCTGCGGCGTCAGCGGCACAAAGATGCGCTGGTCCACGCGCTCGGGCAGTTGTGTCAGCACCTCGGCCTTGCGCCGGCGCAGCATCACCGGTGCCAAGGTCTGGCCGATGCGGTCGAGCGCGCGGTAGCCGATGACGCGGCCGACCTCGTCGCGCAACTGGTGTTCGTCCAGCAGCCTCCAGGTCGGGCCGAGGCGATGCTGGTCCACAAACTGCACGATCGAGATCAGCTCCTCCAGCCGGTTTTCCAGCGGCGTGCCGGTCAGCACCAGCGCGTAAGGGCTGCTGATGCGTTTGAGCGCGCGGGCGGCGATGGTGTTCCAGTTTTTGATGCGCTGCGCTTCGTCGGCGATGACGAGATCGGGTGCCCAGGCTTGAATCAGGTCGGCGTCGCGCGCCAGCGTTTCGTAGTGCGTGATCTTGCAGAACACATCCTCGCCGTACTGCAATTGACGCTGCGCACGCAGGCCGTG
>JANOOO010000135.1:0-15967 GCA_031421375.1 Polaromonas sp. | reverse complement strand
CGATCGGATTCGGGCGAGCCGCTGTGGCTGCCGATCGATGCCAAGTTTCCGAGCGACGATTACGAGCGCCTGCTCGACGCGCAGCAGCGCGCCGATGCAATGGGTGCAGAAGTTGCCGGCAAGGCGCTGGAGACGCGGATTCGGCTGGAGGCGAAATCGATTGCCGACAAATACATCGACCCGCCGTTCACCACCGACTTCGCCATTTTGTTTTTGCCGACCGAGGGGCTGTATGCCGAGGTGCTGCGCAGGCCAGGCCTGATCGAATTGCTGCAGCGCGAGTACCGCATCACACTGGCCGGCCCGACGACCTTGCTGGCGATGCTCAATTCGCTGCAAATGGGCTTCAGGACGCTGGCGCTGGAAAAGCGCTCCAGCGAGGTCTGGCAGGTGCTCGGCGCGGTCAAAACCGAGTTCGGCAAGTTCGGCGAGGTGCTGGCCAATGTCAAACGCCAGACCGAAACGGTGTTGAACACGCTCACCAACGCCGAGCAGCGCAGCCGCGTGATGGGCAAGGCGCTGCGCAATGTCGAGGCGCTGCCCGAGCTTGATTCAGCGCGGCTGATTCCGATGCAAAAGGAGCCCGATTGACCGGTTTGGGCTTGCACCGCATTCTGAGCTGGCGCGATCAATGGCCGCGCAGTTCTACGTACAGGCCTCTGTCACAACCGCCTCATGCGAGATGCAGCGACTGCCTTGCGCGTCAGAGGTCGTAGAACTTCCTGATTTCAAGCCATGCGCTTTCCGGGTCATCGACATACTTGAACAAGTTCAGGTCTTCGGGCGAGATCGCCCCTTCCTCGATCAGCACATCAAAATCAATCAGCCGCCGCCAGTAGTCGGAGCCGAACAAGATGATGGGCACCGGCTCGGCTTTTTTGGTCTGCACCAGTGTGATGACTTCAAACAGCTCATCAAGGGTGCCAAAGCCGCCGGGGAAGGCCACCAGCGCCTTGGCGCGCATCATGAAATGCATCTTGCGCAGCGCGAAATAGTGAAACTTGAAGCTCAGCGACGGCGACACATACGGGTTCGAGCCTTCTTCGCGTGGCAGCGCAATGCTCAGGCCGACATTGGGCTGGCCCAGCTCATGCGCGCCGCGGTTGGCGGCTTCCATGATGCCCGGCCCGCCGCCGGTGCAAATAAAAAGCTGTTCGGCCAGCGGGCGCGTCTGGCTGTAATCGGCAACCAGCCGGGCGAAGAGCCGGGCCTGGTCGTAATAGCGGGCGTTGCGAACATGCCGCCGGGCCAGCGCCTGCGCTTGGGCATCGCCGTTTTCATCGGCCAGCTTAAGAGCTGCGCTGGCCACTTCGGGCGCAGGAAAACGCGCACTGCCAAAGACGACGACGGTGTTTTCAATGCCATACGAGGCTTGTTCGAGATCGGGCTTGAGCATCTCCAGCTGGAAGCGAATGCCACGCGTTTCGCGTCGCAGCAAAAATTCGGGATCGACAAAAGCCAGGCGGTTGGAGTCGGCCTCCAGCGCTTCGGAGTTGGCATGCGCGTGCAACTCGGCCCAGGCGTGGGCGAGGCGGCTGCCCGTCAGCTTATGTGTTTGTTCCATGGCTCATTCTCATTGGGAGTGACGATTCAAGCTGTGCGCCGCAGACGATATAAGTCGCAAGCCGGGCAATGAAAAAGGCTCCGGATGGAGCCTTTTCAATGGTTTGGATGCGCAGACCACCTCAAACGCGTTTGCGGTACTCACCGGTGCGGGTGTCGATTTCAACCACATCACCCTGCGCGACAAAAATCGGCACACCGATCGAGAAGCCGGTGGCGATTTTGGCGGGCTTCAAAACCTTGCCCGATGTGTCGCCCTTGACGGCGGGCTCGGTCCAGGTGATCTCGCGCTCAACGCTGGTGGGCACTTCGACCGAGATCGCCTTGCCGTCGTAGAACACGACTTCAAGGTCCATACCGTCTTGCAGGTAATTGAGCGAGTCGCCCATGTTCTCGGCCTCGACTTCGTACTGGTTGTACTCGGCGTCCATGCAGATGTACATCGGGTCAGCGAAGTAGGAATAGGTGCAGTCTTTCTTGTCGAGGATGACCTGGTCAATCTTGTCGTCGGCCTTGAACACCTGCTCGGTGTTGAAGTTGTTCAGCAGGCTTTTGAGCTTCATGCGCACTGTGGCCGAATTGCGACCGCCGCGGCTGTATTCGGTTTTCAGCACAACCATCGGGTCTTTGCCGTGCATGATGACGTTGCCGGCGCGAATCTCTTGAGCGATTTTCATAACGAAGTGGGGGGTTGAGCTGCATGGAGCCCGACTGCTTGCGGCAAGTCGGTGCGGCTTGGATTAGCAGGTTGCCTGAACGTGTGGCCTGGTTTGCAAAGCTTTTGATTTTAACGGTTTTTGATGCCACGACGGCGTGGCGCGCAGGGCGCTCCTTAAGTGGCATTTAAGCGGCTTCGGGCACAGTGCGCCACTGCCCGAAGTGATCTGCTACCCCCAGCTACCCCAGCTACCCCCAATCTAGCCCTGCCCATGAATCCTGCCGCGTCGCCGTCTGCTCCCCACTCCAAATCAGGTTTGCCAGTGCGCGTCGGCATGCCGCGCCCCACCTTGACGGTCGAATCGCTGGTGCTGCTCGCCGCGAGCTTCATGCTGCTGACCGGCAACGCGCCTTTCTGGCGCGGGGCTTTGGCCGGGCGAGACTTCTCGCAGATCAGCTCATGGGGCTTTACGGCAGCAATTTTTGTTATTTTTGCTGGCGCTTACTGTGTGTTCGCGCTGCTGCTGTCCAGCCGCTGGACTGCTCGACCGCTACTGGCCTTGCTGATCGTGGTGACGGCATTTGCGTCGTGGTACATGGAGCATTATTCGGTTTACCTCGACCGGCCCATGCTGCGCAATGTGATGCAGACCGACCTGCGGGAAGCCGGCGATTTGCTGACTTGGGCCATGGTGCCGCATGTGCTGCTTTATGGCGCGCTACCGGCTGCGTTGATGTTCTGGCCCCGCCTTGAAAAGACCGGTCTGCTGCGCGCGTGTACGCGGCGGCTGGCGTGGCTGCTCGGCAGTGCATCCATCGCCTGCCTCGCGCTGTGGCTGGTGTTCGCGGACTTCGCTTCGCTGATGCGCAATCAGACTGCCTTGCGGCATCTCATGACGCCCGGCAACGCGGTGGTGGCGCTGACCGCCGAAGCCTGGAGCCACGACAAACGCCCCGGCGGCCCGAAGATCGTGGTGGGTGAAGACGCGCGCCTGCTGCCAGCCTGGGGCCAGCGCAGCCGGCCCGTGCTCTTCGTTTTGGTGGTCGGTGAAACCGCCAGGGCGCAAAACTTTTCGCTCAACGGCTATGCGCGCGAGACCAATCCGCAGCTGGCAAAGCAGGGTGTGCTGAACTTCTCCAACGCTAAAGCCTGTGGCACCTCGACGGCGGTGTCGCTTCCCTGCATGTTCTCGCCCTTCGGCCGGGCGAACTACGACGAGGCCAAAATCCTCACGCACGAGTCGGTGCTCAATGTGCTTGCGCGTGCGGGTTTCAAGGTGCTGTGGCGCGACAACCAGTCGGGTTGCAAGGGCGTGTGCGATGGCGTCCCAATCGAGCAGGTGGACCGCGCCGGCATCGACAGCATTTGCGCCGAGGGCCAGTGCTTTGACGAGGCGCTGGTGCATGGCATGGAAGGCATTGCGCGCGATGCGGCAGGCAACCTGTTTGTCGTGATGCACCAGATGGGCAGCCACGGCCCGGCGTATTTCAAGCGCTACCCGGCCACATTCAAACAGTTCACGCCAGCCTGCGAAAACCAGGACTTGCGCCATTGCACGCCGGCCGAGATCGTCAATGCCTATGACAACTCGCTGCTCTACACCGATTATTTTCTGTCGAAGGTGATTGATTTTTTGAAGAGTTCGCAAGCGCGCTACGACACCGCCATGATCTACATGTCAGACCACGGTGAGTCGCTGGGCGACAACGGCCTGTACCTGCACGGCGTGCCCTACGCGATTGCGCCCGACGTGCAAACGCGTGTGCCGCTGCTGGCCTGGTTGTCGCCGCGTTTTTCCAGCAGTTTCAACATCGACTCAAGCTGCCTGCGCGCCCGCTCGGCGCAGGCGCTCAGCCACGACAATTTGTTTCATTCGCTGCTTGGCGTGCTCGACATTGGCACGAAGGCTTATGACGCGCGGCTTGATTTGTTTGCGCCGTGCCGACCGCAGGCAGCGTTGCCAGAGTCTCCGCTCAGGTCGCCTCAAACTTCACCGTGACCGTCAATCCGGCACCGCCGGCACCGCTGCCGAGCGTGATGCGCGCCCCGTGCCGTTCTGCTACCTCGCGAACGATGGCCAGCCCGAGGCCACTGCCATTGCCGTTGTCATTGCCGTTGTTCGAGTCCGCGTGAAGTGATTGCGCCACGCCAACTTCTGTCCGACTGCCCGGTACGCGTTCAACACGGTAGAAGCGCTCGAAGACCCGGTTCCGCTCGGACTCGGCAATGCCTGGGCCACTGTCACTCACGGTGAGCCAGCAATGCATGCCATCGGTGCCTGTGGCGACATCGACGCGGCCACCAATGGGCGTGTGGCGCAGAGCGTTATCAACCAGGTTGCCCAGCAGGATACGAAGCTGATCAGCATCAGCCAGCACTTTGACGACGCCGTCTGCAAGCGCGCCAAGATCAATCTGCCGGTGATCGGCCGTGGCGCTAAAACGGCCAACGGTTTCGCGGACCAGCTCTGCCAGATCCACAGGCTCCAGCTTGAGTGCCGGGGTCTCGGGTGCCAGCCGCGACAGTTGCAGCAATTGCTCGATCAGGCGCTGCGCGCGGGCAATGCCTGAACGCAATTCGTCGATGGCGGCCTGGCGTTCGCCTTCGTTGCCTGCGCGTTCGAGCAACTGCAGCTGCAGTCGCAGCGCCGTAACGGGGGTGCGCAGCTCATGCGCGGCATCGGCCAGAAAATGCCGCTGCATGGTCAGCGCCGTACCGAGGCGGTGCATCAGGTCGTTGATGGCGCTGATGAGCGGATGAAGCTCGCTCGGGTACGCGGCCAGATCAAGCGGGTGAAGCGTCCGGGTGCTGCGCGAGGTGATGTCGCCGGTGGCAGCCGTCAGCGTTTCCAGCCCGCGCCGCAACGCGGCCTGCAGCAGCAGGCCCAGCACAATTAGCAGCAGCATCGCCGGGACCAAAATGGCCGAGGTGGTCTCGCGGGCCAGGGCGTTGCGCACGCGCTCGCGCTGCGCGGCCTGCACGATGCCGTCATCAAGCACGATGGTGTAGAGATACCACTTTTCGCCGCCGATGCGGATCTCGCTCAATCCGCTGCGCGACAAAAACGGGATTGCGACGCTGTCGCCCGACTGATAGATCGGCACGCCGCTGCGGGTCCACGCGGCTGTGGCGAAGCCGAAGTTCCCGTACTCCTGCAGAACCTGCGGCAGCGGGTCAGCGCGGCGCGGCCCTGACTGCGGCAGACGTGTGCCGTGATGGCTGGCCACTGCCAGCGCGACCTGCCTGAGGTTGTCCTCAAACACCTCGTCGAGTTCATGCGTCAGCAAAAACCACGAGCCGCCTGCCAGCAAGGCGGTGCCGGCTGCCAGCGCGCTCAAGGCTTGCAGCAGCACCCGGTGGCGTATTGAGCGCACTCGGCTGCGAGGTTTTGCGGGCACCGTCATGCAGGCACAGTCACGGTGTTGTGTCCACTACCTTGTAGCCGACGCCGCGCACATTGCGGATCAGGTCGGCCCCGAGCTTGCGGCGCAGGTTGTGCAGATGCACTTCGACGGCGTTGCTGCTGATTTCTTCGTTCCAGCCGTACAGCGAGGTCTCCAGTTTCTCGCGCGACAGCACCGCGCCGGGTTGCTGCATCAGCAACTCCAGCACGGAGAATTCGCGCGCGGACAAATTGACTTCAACATCGGCCAGCGTGACCTGTCTGCGCACCGGGTCAAGCCGCAACGCGCCGCATTGCAGCTGCGGCGTTGCCGTGCCGGCGCGGCGGCGCAGCAGCGAGCGAACGCGTGCAATTAACTCGTCGAAGTCGAAGGGCTTGACCAGGTAGTCGTCAGCCCCGGCGTTGAGGCCGGCCACCCGGTCCGCAACGGCGTCTCGCGCGGTGACGATCAGCACCGGCAGTGCGGCGTTTCGCAGGCGCAGCGCGTGCAGCACGCTCATGCCGCCCTGGCCTGGCAAACCCAGATCGAGCAGCGCCAGCTCATACTCGCTGCCGCGCAGGGCGGTATCGGCTGCATCGCCGGTGGTCACCCAATCGACCGTGAAGCCGGCCGCTTGCAAACCGAGCTGCATTGCCCGGCCGATCATGTCGTCGTCTTCAACCAGCAGCAGCCTCATGGCCGCGCCTCTTGCGCCAGCTTGCTGGCTACGAATGCCAGCAACTGCGTTGTGAGGTCGTCCTGCGCCGTCAACCGTGCTTTCGCATCCAGCGCGCAGCGCAGCCAGCTCTCAAGATCCAGCACGGGCAGCATGGCCGCCGCGCCGTTCCAGCCCTGATGAAAGCGCCGCAGCGACGGCGGAGCCTGCAGCATGTCCAGAAAAGCCTCGACCTTGGGCTGGTGCGCGCCATCGCTCTGTGGATAGGCCTGCCAGACGACAGGCCGCCCCGCCCACAACGCGCGGACCAGTGAGTCTTCACCGCGAACGAAGTTCAGGTCGCAGGCCCACAGCAGGTGGTCGAAGTCTGTTTGCGTCAACACGTCAAGGTAAGAAATTGACAACCAACGTCGGCTTTCGCACAGCGCTCTCAGGTTCCTGTCCTTATCCAGAATCGCTTGAACAAACGCGTTGGCGCGGCCCGCCGTGACCAGCAGCCGGACTGGCTCTCCGTGCAGACCGTTCCGGGCCAGTTGCGCAAGCAGCGCAGGCAGCAAGGGCGGCTCGTAGCAGAAGAGGCTGATGTATTTTTCCCGCCTGTCGGAGTCAGGCACCAGGCCACGCCCGGCCAGCCACGAGTCAGCGTCGAACCCAGCCTGGCGTGCCGCCACCGACGGTTCACGCAACAGCCCGCCCGTGCCCTCGGTGAAGCCCGGATAAAAAAACCACTTCGTGGCACCCGCAGCCGGGCCATGCCGAACCGGCGAGGGAAGCCCATGACTGCGTTGTACGTAGGGCTCTGCAGACAGGTATTCGAGGTTGATCCATAAGAGTTTTTGGCCTGAAGCCCAATCTGTACGGGCGCAAGCAGCTATAAAATCAATAGCTACTGCGCAGCCGAAGGCTTCGACCAGGACGTCGCTGGGTTGTGCCCGCAGACGGGCGGGCGCGAGATCAAGCGGCTCGGCCCACTGCAGCACCGCCACGCCATCGCAACCGCCGGGGGCCATCCAGGCCAGCGCTGATGCATCATCAAGCCAGAGCCGCACGCGGTGGCCGCGCCCGGCCAGGTCGGCCGCCAGACGCCAGCACACGCCAATGTCCCCAAAGTTGTCGATGACTTTGCAGAAAATGTCCCATTGCAGGCGGCGCGGCATCAAACGATTGTCCACAATATGCTGCCTTCCAGTCACCCGTCCAGCGACCCTCCCAGTTCCATGTGCCCATGAGCTCAACGCCCAAAACCGTCGCCGAATTTCCGCCTGAACTGCTCGCCGAAGTCGCGGCCTTGCCCGCCTTGCCCGGCGTCTATCGGTACTTCGACGCCGACGGCGGCGTGCTGTATGTCGGCAAGGCGCGCAACCTGAAAAAGCGCGTGGCGAACTATTTTCAAAAGAGCCACGGTGGCACGCGCATCGGCCTCATGGTCAGCAAGATTGCAAGAATGGAGACCACCGTCGTGCGCTCCGAGGCCGAGGCGCTGCTGCTGGAGAACAACCTCATCAAGCGGCTGAGCCCCCGCTTCAACATTCTGTTTCGCGATGACAAGAGCTACCCCTACCTCAAGCTGACCGCTGCGCAGCCGCAGCTTGAGGGCGCGCCACCGCAAGCCCTGGGCTTTCCACGCATTGCCTACTACAGAGGTGCGGTCGAGAAAAAGCACCGTTACTTCGGCCCCTACCCCAGCGCCTGGGCCGTCAAAGAGTCGATGCTGTTGCTGCAAAAAGTTTTCATGCTGCGCACCTGCGAAGACACGGTCTTCAACAACCGAACGCGGCCCTGTCTGCTGTATCAAATCAAGCGCTGTTCTGCCCCGTGCGTCGGGCACATTTCTGCCGAGAGCTATGCACTGGCGAGCAGCAACGCCGAGCGCTTCCTGAATGGCCAGACGCAAGAGATTTTGGCGGAGCTTGAAAGCAAGATGAGGGGCCACGCCGAGCGCCTGGAGTTCGAGCAGGCGGCCGAGCTGCGCAACCAGATGTCGGCGTTGTCCAAGGTGTTGCACCAGCAGTCGATGGAGGTCGGTGGCGACAAGGACGTGGACATTCTGGCCGTGAAAGTGCAGGGCGGCAAAGCCTGCGTCAACCTCGCGATGGTGCGCGGTGGTCGGCACCTGGGCGACCGGCCCTACTTCCCGACGCATGTTGAAAACGCCAGCGACGCGGCGGCTCTCGACATCGAAGCCGAGAGCGACCCCGACACGAACGCGACTGATATCGTGCCTGTACACCCAGCATTCAAAAGCATTGAAGCGCTGGTGCTCGAAGCCTTCATTGCGCAGCATTACATCGACATCCACGCGCCGCCGTGTCTGGTCTGCAGCGAAGCGGTGGACAAAAGCCTGATGCGCGCGCTCAGCGAGCAAACCGGCTACCGCGTGGTGGCCATCGCGCAGCCGCGCGAGCAGCGCCGCATCTGGCTGGAGATGGCCGAAACGAACGCGGCAATTCAGCTGGCGCGCCTGCTGGCGCAAGAAGGCTCGCAGCAAATTCGCACACGCGCGCTGGCCGATGCGCTCAATCTGGCGGTCGATGAGCCTGAGCGACTCGGCACGCTTCGCATCGAGTGCTTCGACATCTCGCACACCGCAGGCGAATCAACGCAAGCCTCATGCGTGGTGTTTGAGGGCCACAAGATGCAGAGCAGCGAATACCGGCGCTACAAGATCGAAGGCATCGTGCCGGGCGACGACTACGCGGCCATGCGGCAGGTGCTCACGCGCCGCTATACCAGGCTGATGGAGGCGGTGCGCAACGGCGAAGGCCGGCTGCCTGACCTGGTGCTGGTCGATGGCGGCAAGGGTCAGGTGTCGATGGCGCGCCAGGTGTTTGAAGAGCTCGGCATGGACCTGTCGCTGATTGCAGGTGTCGAGAAGGGTGAAGGCCGCAAGGTCGGCTTGGAGGAGCTGGTGTTTGCCGATGGCCGTGCCAAGGTGGGGTTGGGCCGCGACTCGGCTGCCCTGATGCTGATCGCGCAGATTCGCGACGAAGCGCATCGCTTTGCCATCACCGGCATGCGGGCCCAGCGCGCGCGGGTGCGGGTCGGTGGCAGCCGACTGGAAGACATCGCCGGCGTGGGCCCGAAGCGGCGCGCCAGCTTGTTGCAGCGCTTTGGCGGTGTGCGCGGTATTGCATCGGCCAGCGCGGAAGACATCGCCAGCGTCGATGGCATTTCGCGCGAGCTGGCTGAAGAGATCTACCGGGCGCTGCATTGAGGCTTTAACGATAAGCGGCCCGACCGGCATCGCGCATGGAAGGCCAGCGCTGTGTAGGCAAAGGGCTTAAGCGGCTGCGCATGCCAAAATCAGTCGATGTTTTTGACTATCCCCACCATCATGACCTGGACGCGCATCGTCGCGATTCCGTTGATTGTGGGGGTCTTCTACCTCGACATCGCGCAGACTGAGCGCAACTGGATTGCCTCGGCCCTGTTCGTAATATTCGCTGCCACAGACTGGCTCGATGGATTCCTCGCCCGCAAGCTCAATCAAACCTCGTCATTCGGCGCGTTCCTGGACCCGGTGGCCGACAAGTTTCTAGTCTGCGCATCGCTGCTGGTGCTGGTCCATTTGCAGCGCGCCGATGTCTTTGTCGCGCTCATCATCATCGGCCGCGAGATTGCGATTTCTGCGCTGCGCGAGTGGATGGCCCTGATCGGCGCGACCCGCAGTGTGGCGGTTCACATGCTCGGCAAGATCAAGACCGTGGTGCAGATGGTGGCGATCCCTTTTTTGCTTTTTGACGGCAAGGTTTTTCGCGTGATAGACACCCATGTCTGGGGCACCTGGCTGATCTGGCTGTCGGCGATTCTGACCGTCTGGTCAATGGTTTACTACCTCAAGAAAGCCATACCCGAGATTCGGGCCAAGGCCAAATAATTAAATAGACCGGAATCCGTTTTCGTGCGTATCGATTCCCTGGAGAGCGTCTTCGTGCGCTCCATGCCCGCCGTTTTTGTGCTGATCTGGAGCACCGGCTTCATCGTCGCCAAATTCGGCCTGCCACACGCGCCGCCGCTGACCTTTCTGGTCTTGCGCTACCTGCTTTCCATTGGCTGCTTTCTGATCTGGATTGCCCTGGCGCGCGTGCCGTGGCCGCGTGAGCGCGCGCAGTGGCTGCATCTCGGCGTGGTGGGCATCCTGATTCACGGGGTCTATCTGGGCGGCGTCTGGGTGGCCGTTAAAAACGGCATGGGTTCAGGTCTGAGCGCGCTCATCGTCAGCCTGCAGCCGGTGCTGACGGCGTTGTGGCTGGCCGGCATTGCGGCCCATTCACCAGGCAGCTCGGCTGTGGACCGGGTTTCAAAACGACAGTGGGCGGGCTTGTTGCTCGGCCTGGGCGGTCTGCTGCTGGTGGTCGCACGCAAGTTTGGCGACACCCAGGAAGTCACGGCGCTGACGCTCTTGTGCGCCGTGGCGGCACTGCTCGGGATCACTGCGGGAACGCTCTACCAGAAACGTTTTGTCCGGCCGCACGACGTGCGCACGGCCAACACCATCCAGCTGGGCGCGGCATTGGCCGTGACTCTGCCCTTCGCCCTGTTCGAGACCGAAGCCATCGTCTGGAACAGCCACTTCGTCGGCGCGATGGCCTGGTCAGTGCTGGCGCTCACGCTGGGTGGCAGCTCCCTGCTTTTTGTGTTGATACAGCGCGGTGCGGCCTCGTCGGTGTCCAGTTTGATGTACCTCGTCCCGCCGACGACAGCCTTGATGGCCTGGGCCTTGTTCGACGAGCTGATCACCGCCGTGACACTCGCAGGCACGGCGATGACCGTCATCGGGGTTGCGCTCGTGCTGGCGCCCGCCAACGCGGCAAAATCCAAACCGGAGTGAAACATGTTTGAAGCTTATTCCAGCACTTTCGTTGACGGCCCGGCCGGGCCGCTGCGCACCCTGCGCGGAGGCAGCGGCGCGCCCTTGCTGCTGCTTCACGGCCACCCGCAAACGCATGTGATGTGGCATCGGGTCGCGAGTGAACTGGCAAGCCGATTCACGGTGGTGATGATGGACTTGCGCGGCTACGGTGACTCGCCCCGCCTGCCCGCTGACGCAGCCCACTCCAACTATTCAAAACGCAACATGGCGCTCGATGCACTGGCCGTGATGCGCCACCACGGCTTCGAGCAGTTTCAGGTGCTGGCGCACGACCGGGGCGCACGCGTTGCACACCGGCTGGCGGCTGATTACCCGGGCAGCGTGTCGCGGCTGATGCTGCTCGACATCGCGCCAACGCTGGCCATGTATGAACACACCAGCGACGCGTTTGCGCGCGCTTACTGGCACTGGTTTTTCCTGATCCAACCCCCGCCCCTGCCCGAAGCGCTGATTGGTTCTGACCCGGTGCGCTACCTGCTCAGCCTGATGGGAAGCAGGCATGCCGGGCTCGGCGTTTTTGCGCCAACGGCCCTTGCCGAATACGAGCGCTGCATTCAGATCCCCGGGTCTGCTGTCAGCCTCTGCGAAGACTACCGCGCCTCGGCCACGATAGACCTTGACCATGACCGTGCCGACGTTGCAGCCGGGCGCAAACTCACGCAGCCGCTGCGTGTGCTGTGGGGCGAGCATGGCTCGGTGGGAAAATGCTTCGATGTTGCTGCACTGTGGCGCGAACGGGCCACCGATGTGTCAGCACAGGTGGTGCCCTGCGGGCACTACATCGCCGAAGAGGCACCCGCAGTTTTGCTGGCAGACGCCTTCACTTTTTTTACAACCTGAATACAAGGAAACAGCATGAACACAAGCCTCGGCAAAAAACGCATCGCGGTGATCGCGGGCGACGGCATTGGCAAGGAGACGATGCCTGAGGGCGTTCGCGTGATGGAAGCAGCTGCCAGCAAGTTTGGTATCGACCTGCATTTCGATCATTTCGATTTCGCCAGCTGGGACTACTGCGAAAAGCATGGCCAGATGATGCCGGACAACTGGAAAGACCAGATCGGCGGCCATGACGCCATCTACTTCGGTGCGGTCGGCTGGCCCGAGAAAATTGCCGATCACGTGTCGCTTTGGGGCTCGCTGCTTTTGTTCCGCCGCGAATTCGATCAGTACACCAACCTGCGCCCGGCACGGCTCATGCCCGGCATCATCGCGCCGGTGGTTCGGCGCGACGGCAGTGCGCGTTTGCCGGGCGAGATTGATTTTTACATCGTGCGCGAGAACACCGAAGGCGAGTACTCCAGCATCGGCGGGCGCGCTTTCCCGGGCACCGAGCGCGAGTTTGTCGTGCAGGAATCGATCTTCACGCGGATCGGCGTGGACCGCGTGCTGAAGTTCGCTTTCGAGCTGGCGCAGAGCCGTCCGAAAAAGCATTTGACCAGCGCCACCAAGTCCAATGGCATCTCGATTTCGATGCCGTATTGGGACGAGCGCGTCGTCGAGATGGCCAAAGCCTACCCGGGTGTCCTGCAAGACAAGTTCCACATCGACATCCTCACCGCCCATTTCGTGCAGCGGCCAGACTTCTTTGATGTGGTGGTGGCCAGCAATTTGTTCGGCGACATCTTGAGCGACCTCGGCCCGGCCTGCACCGGCACCATCGGCATTGCGCCGAGCGCCAACCTGAACCCCGAGCGCAAGTTCCCTTCGCTTTTCGAGCCGGTGCATGGCTCGGCACCCGACATTGCCGGGCGCAACATCGCCAACCCCATCGGGCAAATCTGGTGCGGCGCGATGATGCTGGAATTTCTCGGCCATAAAGACGCCCACGACGCCGTGGTTGCGGCAATTGAAAAGGTGCTTGACCTGAAAAGCGGCGCGCCGCGCACCGGCGATCTCGGCGGTCGGGCCAGCACCACCGATGTCGGCAAGGCCATTGCCCAGGCACTGACTGCGGGGTGATTTGTGATTGCCTCAGGCGTCGGTTTTGTCAAGAGCGAAAGCGCGCATCGGGGGCCATTTACATGCCTGAAACAACAAACAAAGCGGACTAAAATCCGCGTCCTTACCGGACAAAAGTCGACGGCTGTATTGACAGTCCGGTAGTCCGTGGCTTTAATGGAATCGGCAGAACGACCTGCACCTGAGCCTCCCGCTGACGCGTTGTTCAGGTGTCTTGGGAGACCGTTTTGAGTCCATACAGATTAACTTTTACCGCCGAGGGGCTTTTGTGAATAAAACAGAATTGATCGAGCGCATTGCGCTGAATGCCGATATTTCAAAAGCGGCGGCGACGCGCGCTCTTGAGTCCACGATTGCAGCCGTCAAAGACACGCTGAAAAAAGGCGGCTCCGTTTCGCTGGTCGGCTTTGGCACCTTCGCGGTGGGCAAGCGCGCCGCGCGCACGGGCCGCAATCCACGCACCGGCGATGCGATTAAAATCAAGGCCGCCAAGGTTCCCAAGTTCCGGCCGGGTAAAGCGCTCAAAGACGCGCTGAACTGATTGCGGTGGCTGATGATGTTTGAAGTGGGGTGCTTAGCTCAGTTGGTAGAGCAGCGCCCTTACACGGCGTAGGTCGGCGGTTCGAGCCCGTCAGCACCCACCACCCACTTAAAAAGGCGAACGAGGTTCGCCTTTTTTGTTGTTTGGCCCATTAGGGCCGTTGCACAGGATATTCGAGATGTTTGATTTCATTCGCAAGCACACCAAAGTCACGATGGCCTTGCTGTTTTTGTTGATCGTTCCGTCGTTTGTACTTTTCGGCCTTGACGGTTACACGCGCAACAACGATCAGGGTGTGAAGGTGGCGCATGTCGATGGCCGGGACATTCTGCAGTCCGAATGGGACCGCGCCCATCAAAACGAAATTGACAGGCTGCGCGCCCAGATGCCGACTCTCGACGCAAAAATGCTCGACTCGCCGGAGGCCCGCTACGGCACGCTTGAGCGGCTCGTGCGTGACCGCGTGATGGCTGCTGCGGCAGACAAGTTCAAGCTTTCAACGAGCGACACGCGACTGGCACGCGAACTCCAGCAAATTCCGGAGATCGCCGCGCTGCCCCGAAGCAATGGCAAGGTGGACGACAACCGCTACCGCCAGTTGCTGGCACCGCAGGGGCTCAGCCCAGAGGCTTTTGAAGCCAATGTGCGTGCCGACCTGTCGCGACGCCAGGTGCTTGGGGTTCCGCAGTCCACCGGCTTTTCGGGCAGCGTCATTGCTGACGTCGCCATGAACGCTTTTTTTGAGAAGCGTGAGATTCAGGTTGCGCGCTTTGACGCATCGGAGTTTTCAGCCAAGCTGAAGCCGCTTGATGCCGACCTGGAGCAGTTCTACAAGGCCAATGAGAAGCTGTTTCAGGCACCCGAACAAGCCAGCGTTGAATACGTGGTGCTTGATCTCGATGCGGTTATGAAAACCATCGATGTCAACGAAGCCGATTTGAAAACCTATTACGACCAAAATATTCAGCGTCTGACGGCGGGTGACGAACGACGTGCCAGTCATATCCTGATCGCGTCACCTGCCAGCGCTGCGGCCCCTGAGCGCGAAAAGGCAAAGGCGAAAGCGAACGAGCTGCGTGCAGCGTTGGTCAAGGCCCCCAGTACCTTTGCTGACGTGGCTCGCAAAAACTCGCAAGACCCCGGCTCAGCCGCGAAGGGCGGCGACCTCGACTTTTTCTCGCGCGGGTCCATGGTCAAACCGTTTGAGGATGCCGCTTTTGCCTTGAAGAAAGGGGAAATCAGTGAAGTGGTCGAGTCCGACTTCGGCTACCACGTGATCCAGCTCACCGACCTCAAGACTCCCAAGCAGCGCACCTTCGACGAAATGCGCGGAGAGTTGGCAGGCGAGATGAAGAAGCAGCAGGCCCAGAAAAAATTCTCCGAAGTGGCTGAAACATTTACCAACGGCGTCTATGAACAGCCCGATGCTTTGAGGCCAATTGCCGAGCGTCTGAAGCTGGAGCTGAAAACCGCAACCAACGTATCCCGGCAGCCCGCGCCGGGTGCCAAGGGCGCGTTGGCCAGCAACAAGTTTTTGAATGCGATTTTCTCGCCCGACTCTATCGAAAAGAAGCGCAACACCGAAGCCGTCGAAGTCGGACCCAGCCAACTCGCGTCGGGCCGCATCGCGCAGTACTCGCCCGCGCGTACGCTGCCTTTTGTCGAGGTGAAGGAGCAGGTTCGGCAACGCTGGCTTGCCGAGCGCGGCGCTGCGGAGGCCAAAAAAGAGGGCGCAGCGCAACTCGCAGCGTGGAAGGCTGCACCGGCGTCGGCAGTGTTGGCGCCCGCCGTGGTGGTCTCGCGGCAGCAAACGCAGCAGCTCACGTCGCAGGTTGTTGACGCAGCACTTCGCGCCGATGCCAGTTCTCTGCCCGCGGCCCCGGTGTTCGCTGGAGTCGAGCTTGGCGATCTGGGCTATGCCATCGTGAAAGTCAACAAGATCGAGCCCCGTGAAGCCCTGCCTGAAGCGACGGCGAAGCAGGCGCGTGAACAATATGCACAGGCTTTTACGGCTGCTGAAAACCTGGCGTACTACAACGGCCTCAAAGATCGCTTCAAAGCCGAAATACTGGTTTCCAGGCCGGTTGCCGACGTTTCAGCGACGGCTCAATCCGCTACGCGTTAAGCGGTAAGCGGGACAAAGACGCGGGGGATTTCCGCAGCTTGAGCTGATCCTGCGACAGAGGCGTTTCAGCTCTAGAGCGGGCCACCTTTCCCGTATAATTTCGCCTTGCGGTGGCTGTAGCTCAGTTGGTAGAGTCCAGGATTGTGATTCCTGTTGTCGTGGGTTCGAGCCCCATCAGCCACCCCA
>JANOOO010000134.1:0-6336 GCA_031421375.1 Polaromonas sp. | reverse complement strand
AAAAGGGCAGTTTTTGCGCCAAATATCGGGACTATTTCCGACCCCTCGTCATTCCGTGTGGAGCTTGACCGCCAATAAAATCGATAGTAGTAGCGCCCGGTGGGGCTTATCTTCAATTGAAAGCACAAAGGCGTCCCAGATGGCTGTTGGTATCGAAGCGTTGTTTACCTTACCAGCGCACTGGGCTTGCAGACGCCGTGGAGCGTCAAGGATGTCAAGCTTGACACGGCCCGTCGGCGCATCGACTTCAACCTCATCTGCAATGCTAGGTGCCTGCCCTGCCCACACTGCAATGCGCCCGATCAGGGCGTTCACGACCGGCTTAGCCGTCAATGGCGGCACCTGGACTTCTTTCAGTTCGAAGCGTGGCTGCACGCTGATGTACACCGCGTTGCTTGCAACGCCTGCGGCAAGACCAGCCAACTCGAAGTGCCCTGGGCGCGCGAAGGCAGCGGGTTTACGGCCCTGTTTGAAGCCCTCGCCTTGTCGCTGTGCCAGGAGCTGCCGGTGCGCCAGGCCGCAGCGCTGCTGCGGTGCACGGACAAACAGCTGTGGCGACGCATTGAACACTACGTGAGCGCGGCACGGGCGCTGGACGACATGTCCGGCGTCAGCATCGTTGGCATTGACGAGACCAGCCTGCGCAAAGGGCAGAACTACATCACGCTCGCGCGCGACTTGCAGGCCAAACGCTTGCTGTTTGCCTGCGAGGGACGCGACCACCAAACCGTGGCGGACTTCGCTTCCGAGCTCAAAGCCCACGGCGGCGACCCAGCTCAGATCAAGCATGTCTGCCAGGACGTGAGTGGCGCCTACGCCAAGGGCGTCGGCCTGGCGCTGCCGCAGGCGCAGATCAGCTACGACCGCTTTCATGTGATTGCCATGGCCAACGAGGCCATGGATGGGGTGCGCCGCCAGAGGTTTCAGAACGGCAACCCACTTCATCGCCATTGCGTATTTGCGGATGTCCAAGCTCAAGCATCTGCCCGCCAACCCGCTGCAGCTTGCGATGCCACAGGCTAGCGGGCTAACCCATCGGTGTTTGTGATGTCAAGTTCCACACTGAATGGCATGGAGCCCGACGGCAACCGCAAGGTAGGCACCCATACTTCGTGATGCCAGGATTCCGACTCTTGCTGGCTGTCTGCGAGTATTGATTTTAGTTAATTCTGAATTTAGGTACCCAGCGAGACATGATGCTCGATAAGCGAGCTGTTTATATGTTAGTTGAGTCTCATCATCCAGGCTCAAGGCAACCGAGTTGGGGCTCAGTCGGACATGTTCTTCAATCGCTGAAATAATATTCAGGTTATTTTCAGTAAACATTTTTGGTTTTTCCCCCAGGACGGACGCTTTGCGTTTGTCCGGCACGCCGTGCAATATTGCGGTTAGTCTGTCGGAAAAATAAAACAGGTTTATTCCCGTTGCGAATTTCCTGTACGACGCCCTTGATGAAGGTCAATCAATATTTTTTTGCTTACACTCCACATCTGATCGATCAGTTTCTTATATTCATTGAAAACCTGGTTCTCCCACCTGCCGGCGCGGCCTTTTTTCAGCGCACGCCAATGTTGACGAATCACCGCGCCGTCCATCCAGGGTTTG
The DNA here is from genome assembly GCA_031421375.1 of Polaromonas sp. Classification (GTDB taxonomy): domain Bacteria; phylum Pseudomonadota; class Gammaproteobacteria; order Burkholderiales; family Burkholderiaceae_C; genus Polaromonas. The sequence continues at coordinate 4,731 of JANOOO010000134.1, read as the reverse complement.
CGCGGGCCGACGAAGTGAACGATTTTGATCATTTTTGTCGGTTGATCAGACCGGCCCTGCAGATGGGCCGGATGATGCGGCAGCCGGTAGCCGTGCTTGTCAATGTGCTCGTCGAGATCCCACTGAAAAATGTTGTAGCCCTGGTCGAGTTCGACGCCGGGCATCTCTGACCAGTTCGGAAGGTAGGCGTTCAGCAAATCCTGATCACCGATTTTGTCCATGCCCTTGGCCGTCGCCTGCTCCAGCGCCTGAGGCAGCAAGGCAAAAATAGCGTCAACCAAACCCGCTGCAGGCTCGATCACCATCAGTCCGCCGTTGAGTCTGAGCCAATCGGGATGAATCAACTTTCCAGCAGGAACAGCCGACATATTGGGCTTATCGAACAGCTCGTCCAGGTTAGCCAGAACCAGCATGTCGGCATCGACATAGACCAGCTTGCTGAATTCAACCAGGCCGAATAGCTGAATCTTGTCGAAGGTCCGGCCCCAATGGCCGTTGCCCTCAATCATGTGTTGGGGGATTGCCGTGGTTTCAGGGATGCGCCGGACGCACATACCGGCGCTTTCGAGCACGCTATCAATGTGGCGGGCAATGTGCGAGGCGATGGCTACAACGAACGGGTGGCGCGTACCCGTGCGACGCAGCGCCTCATGCAGTGCGCGCACACCGGGCAGGTAATTTTCAGTGCTTAAAAGCGTGATATAGGCTTGCAAGATCGTCTCCGCGCGAGGTTTGCGATGCAACCTGCGCCGGAAATCGGTTCAGGCGAGACGACTCAGTCCCCTGCAACTAACTCTATTCGCGTGAAGCAGCAATTTCTGTAAGCCGCTGCGCCTTCAGAGTGACGGTGCTGGCTCAACTGCAGTCGTCTCTTGGGCGATGCCGGGCTTGCGAGCTGCACTGCAGGCCAGGCCAGGCCAGGCGACTTGCGAATCCATTCAAACGTTGAAGAAGCCCTTGAGCTTGTCGCTCCAGCTGCCTTCGCCCGGCGAGTGTTTGCTGCCGCCTTTTTTGAGCGACTCATCGAGCTCCTTGAGCAGCTTGCGCTGGTGCTCTGTGAGCTTGATCGGCGTTTCGACCGAGATGTGGCAGTACAGGTCGCCCGGGTAGCTCGACCGGACGCCCTTGATGCCTTTGCCGCGCAGCCGGAACTGCTTGGCTGCCTGCGTGCCTTCGGGGATGTCGATTGCGGCCTTGCCGGCCAGAGTGGGGACCTCGATCTCGCCGCCGAGCGCGGCGGTGGTGAAGCTGATCGGCACCGCGCAATGCAGGTCGTCGCCTTCACGCTCGAAGATGTCGTGCTTCTTGAGACGAATCTCGATGTACAGGTCGCCCGGTGGCCCGCCGTTGCTGCCGGGCTCGCCGTTGCCGGTTGAGCGAATCCGCATGCCGTCGTCAATGCCAGCCGGGATTTTGACTTCGAGTGTTTTGTTGTTCTTGGTTTTGCCGACGCCGTGGCAGGTGGTGCAGGGCTCGGGAATCAGCTTGCCTGTGCCCTTGCACTGCGGGCAGGTTTGCTGCACGCTAAAAAAGCCCTGGCGCATCTGCACCACGCCCTGGCCGTGGCAGGTGGTGCAACTGACAACTTTGGTGCCGGGCTTGGCGCCCGAGCCCCGGCAAGAGTTGCAGTTGTCCCAGCTTGGCACGCGAATCTGTGCGTCCTTGCCGGTTGCGGCTTCTTCGAGCGTGATTTCCATCGCATAGCTCAGGTCGCCGCCGCGATAAACCTGACGCCCACCGCGTTGGCCACCGCGCTGCTGGCCGTTGAACACGTCACCAAAAATGTCGCCAAACGCCTCGGCAAAGCCACCGAAGCCTTCAGCCCCGGCACCGGCACCGCCGCGCAGGTTCGGGTCCACGCCGGCATGGCCATACTGGTCGTAGGCGGCGCGCTTGTTGCCATCGGACAGCATTTCGTAAGCCTCTTTGGCCTCTTTGAACTTCTCTTCCGACACCTTGCCCTTGTCGCCCTGGTTGCGGTCAGGGTGGTGCTTCATCGCCTGCTTGCGATAGGCCTTTTTCAGGTCTTCGTCGCTGGCGTTTTTGGGAACGTCCAGCGTCTCGTAATAATCTTTTTTGGCCATGAAACTGCGTCTTCAGTAATAGAGATTTCTGTCTGCAAAAACAAGTAAAGCGGAACCGGGGTTTTACCGCCGGTTCCGCTTTCAATTGATGCTGAATGCCGATTTAGCGACTTCAGCCTTTTTTGACTTCCTTGACCTCGGCATCAACCACATTGTCGTCAGCCGGGCGGGCATTGCCACCCGCTGCACCCGCACCCGCTGGCCCGGCAGAGCCCGCTGGGCCAGCCGCCCCGGCTGCAGCGTCGGCACCAGCCGCGCCACCTTGCGATGCCTGCATATCGGCGTACATCTTTTCGCCGAGCTTCTGGCTGGCTTCCATCAGGGCCGCGTTCTTCGACTCGATCAGGGCCTTGTCGTCGCTTTTCAAGGCTTCTTCCATGTCCTTGATCGAAGCCTCGATTTTTTCTTTCTCGCCCGCGTCGAGTTTCTCGCCGTATTCGGTCAGCGATTTTTTCACGCTGTGAACCATGGCCTCGGCGTTGTTCTTGGCATGAACGAACTCGACCTTTTCCTTGTCGGCGCTGGCGTTGAGCTCGGCGTCTTTCACCATTTGCTGAATCTCGGCTTCAGTCAGGCCGGTGTTGGCCTTGATGGTGATCTTGTTTTCTTTGCCGGTGCCCTTGTCCTTCGCGCCGACGTGCAGAATGCCGTTGGCGTCGATGTCGAAGGACACTTCAATTTGCGGCGTGCCGCGCGAGGACGGCGGAATGCCTTCGAGGTTGAACTCACCCAGCGCCTTGTTGCCCGCAGCAATCTCGCGCTCTCCCTGGAACACCTTGATCGTGACGGCCGGCTGGTTGTCTTCGGCGGTTGAAAAGGTTTGCGCAAACTTGGTCGGGATGGTCGTGTTTTTCTTGATCATCTTGGTCATCACGCCGCCCATCGTCTCGATGCCCAGCGACAGCGGCGTCACGTCGAGCAGCAGCACGTCGGTGCGGTCACCGGCCAGCACCTGGCCCTGAATGGCCGCGCCCACGGCAACGGCTTCGTCGGGGTTCACGTCCTTGCGTGGCTCCTTGCCGAAGAATTCCTTGACCTTTTCCTGCACCTTGGGCATGCGCGTCATGCCGCCGACCAAAATCACGTCGTGAATGTCGCTGACGGCCACACCCGAGTCTTTGATGGCGACGCGGCACGGCGCGATCGTGCGCTCGATCAGCTCATCGACCAGGCTCTCCAATTTGGCGCGGGTCAACTTGATGTTCAGGTGCTTGGGGCCTGACGCATCGGCGGTAATGTAGGGCAGGTTGATGTCGGTTTGCGCACTGTTGGACAGCTCGATCTTGGCTTTCTCGGCGGCTTCTTTCAGGCGCTGCAGGGCCAGCACGTCTTTGCCCAGATCGACGCCCTGGTCTTTCTTGAACTCGGCGATGATGAAGTCGATGATGCGCTGGTCGAAGTCTTCGCCGCCCAAAAAGGTGTCGCCGTTGGTGGACAAAACCTCGAACTGCTTTTCACCATCAACGTCGGCGATTTCGATGATGGAAATGTCGAAAGTGCCGCCGCCCAGGTCATACACGGCAATCTTGCGATCGCCCTTTTCCTGCTTGTCCAGGCCGAAGGCGAGCGCAGCAGCGGTGGGCTCATTGATGATGCGATTGACATCCAAACCTGCAATGCGGCCAGCGTCTTTGGTCGCTTGACGTTGTGAATCATTAAAATACGCCGGCACTGTGATTACTGCTTCGGTGACCGGCTCGCCCAGATAATCCTCGGCGGTCTTCTTCATTTTCATCAGCACGCGCGCGGAGATTTCCTGCGGTGCCATCTTCTTGCCGTCAGCATCGACCCACGCGTCGCCGTTGTCGGCCGACACGATTTTGTAAGGCACCATGCCGACATCGCGCTTCACCACGTCGTCGCTGAATTTGCGGCCGATCAGGCGCTTCACGGCATACAAGGTGTTGCGCGGATTAGTCACGGCCTGGCGCTTGGCGGATTGGCCGACGATCACTTCGCCGTCGCTGCCAAACGCAACGATGGACGGGGTGGTGCGATCGCCCTCGCTGTTTTCAATGACGCGCGGCGTACCGCCTTCCATCACCGCCACACAGGAATTGGTGGTGCCTAAATCGATGCCGATAATCTTGCCCATATTCTTCTCCGCCAGTGATTCAGTATAAAAATTTTTTAAATTCAGGATTGCTTTCGTACAGTTGGGGTGTTTCGCCGCGCTTCAAGCCCTGCGCTTACGAATTTGCCTTCGAAACCACCACCCGGGCGGGCCGGAGCAACCGGTCGTGCAGCATATAGCCTTTTTGAAACACCATTACGACCGTATTCGGCGGCGCGGTAGCGGACTCCTGGATGGACATCGCCTGATGCCATTCGGGATTAAACGGCTCGTTCAATGGATCGATTTCCCGGGCGCCGACCTTGTTCATTGCGGCAGCTAACAGTTGATCGGTCAGCTCCATGCCTTCGGCTAATTTGGTGACATCCGAGCCCGGTTCTTGCGCTGCCGTCAAGCCCATTTCCAGGCTGTCTTTTACTGCGACGAGTTCTTGCAAAAAACCATCCAGCGCATATTTACGCGCTTTATCCAGCTCACGCTCGCCGCGGCGGCGCACGTTTTCGGTATCGGCGCGGGCGCGCATCAATTGGTCAAGATAGTCATCTGCCTTCTTGCGCGTGTCTTCCAGCAACA
>JANOOO010000133.1:0-5046 GCA_031421375.1 Polaromonas sp. | reverse complement strand
GCTGCCCGGCATTGGCCCGGTCGCGACCATCGCCATGCTGCTGCCCGCCACGTATGCGCTGCCCCCCGTGTCGGCGCTCATCATGCTGGCCGGTATTTATTACGGTGCGCAATACGGCGGCTCAACCACCGCCATTTTGGTCAACCTGCCCGGTGAATCGTCGTCGGTCGTCACCTGTATCGACGGCTACCAGATGGCCCGGCGAGGGCGAGCCGGGCCCGCGCTGGCGGCTGCGGGCCTTGGTTCGTTCTTTGCGGGTTGCGTCGGCACTTTGATCGTCGCAGCCTTCGCCCCACCGCTGACCGAGCTGGCCTTCAAGTTCGGCCCGGCTGAATACTTTGCGCTGATGGTGCTCGGCCTGATTGGTGCCGTGGTGCTGGCCTCGGGATCGCTGCTCAAGGCCGTCGCGATGATCGTGCTGGGCCTGCTGCTCGGCATCATCGGCACTGACGTGAATTCGGGTGTGGCGCGCTTCAGTTTTGACTTCCCCGAGTTGACTGACGGCATCGGTTTCGTCGTGGTCGCGATGGGCGTTTTCGGCTATGGCGAGATCATCAGCAACCTGTCGCAGCCCGAGCATGAGCGCGAGGTCTTCACGGCCAAAGTCACCGGCCTGATGCCCACCAAGCAGGACTTCAAGGACATGATTCCGGCGGTGTTACGCGGCACCACACTCGGCTCAGCCCTCGGGATTTTGCCCGGCGGCGGGGCTTTGCTGTCGGCTTTTGCGGCCTACACCATCGAGAAAAAAATCAAGGGACGTCCGGGCGAAGTGCCTTTCGGCCAGGGCAATATCCGCGGTGTCGCGGCACCCGAGTCAGCCAACAATGCCGGCTCGCAAACCTCGTTCATCCCGCTGCTGACGCTGGGCATTCCGCCGAACGCCGTGATGGCGCTGATGGTCGGTGCCATGACCATCCACAACATCCAGCCCGGCCCGCAGGTCATGACCAGCAACCCCGAATTGTTCTGGGGTTTGATCGCCTCGATGTGGATCGGCAACGCCATGCTGGTCATTTTGAATCTGCCGCTGATCGGCATCTGGATCAAGCTGCTGACCATCCCCTACCGGCTGCTGTTTCCGGCCATCGTGCTGTTTTGCGCCATCGGCGTGTATTCGACAAACAACAACACCTGGGACATCTGGATGGTGGCGATTTTCGGCGTCATTGGCTACACCTTCATCAAGCTCGGGGCCGAGCCCGCACCGCTGCTGCTAGGCTTCATTCTGGGCCCGATGATGGAAGAAAACCTGCGCCGCGCCTTGCTGCTGTCGCGCGGCGACTGGACCGTGTTCGCCACGCGTCCCCTGTCGGCCAGCCTGCTTGCAGCGGCGCTGCTGCTGCTGGTGATCGTGTTGCTCCCGGCGGTCAAGAGCAAGCGAAAAGAGGCTTTTGTCGAGGAACCGAGGCCCTGAACCGGCGCGTGGGTCGATGCTTGAATCGGCTTTTAGCTTACAAAAAAGGCACCCACGAGGCGCCTTTTTTTCGGTTCTTCCGATGGTGAACTTGTTGCATTCCAATTAAATAAATCGCTGCACAATGCCGCTATGAAACGTTTGTCTCGTACCTTTTCGACGCTGATTTTGAGCCTGTCGTGCGCCACTGTATGGGCGCAAACCGCAGCGCCCGCCGGCAGTTTTCCAGCCCGTCCGATTCGCCTGATCGTGCCCTTCCCGGCTGGCGGGGCCACCGACATCCTGGCGCGAGCCCTGTCGCAAAAGCTGGGCGAGAAAATCGGCCAGACGGTGGTAGTCGATAACCGGCCTGGCGCGGGCGGCACCATCGGTGCCGATGCCGCTGCCAAGGCCACCGCTGACGGCTACACGCTGTTGCTGGCCACGTCGAGCACTCACAGCATCGGCCCTGCCATCAACCCCAAAATTCCCTACAACGCCGAGGCTGACTTCACGCCCATTGCCGCTGTCGCCACCTCACCGAACATCGTACTGGTGCCTAACTCGTCACCGTCAACAAGCATGGGCAACTTCATTGCCCACGCACGCAAAAACCCGGGCCGACTTAACTATGCGTCCAGCGGTAACGGCACCATCGTTCACCTGACCACTGAGTACTTCAAATCGCAGTCTGACACGTTCATCCTGCACATTCCCTATCGGGGCACGGCACTCGCCATGCCCGACCTGATCAGCGGCAAGATCGATGTGATCTTCGACTCGCTGGTCACCGGCATGCCGCACGTTAAAGACGGCAAGCTGCGCGCGCTCGCGGTGACCAGCCTGACGCGCACGCCGCTGGCTCCTGAGCTTCCCGCCGTCGCTGAAACCCTGCCGGGCTTCGAGTCGGTGACCTGGTTTGGTCTGTATGGCCCCCGCGCGATGCCTGCCGAGCTGGTCGGCAAAATCAATCAGGCTGTAAATCAGGCGCTGGCTGAGCCAGAAGTCAAAGAACGTTTCGCCCGCCTTGGGGCCGAGCCGTCTGGCGGCACGCCGCAGGCTTTTGCCGCGATGGTTGCCGGTGATACCGGCAAGTGGAAAAAAATCATTGCCGAGCGAAAAATTTCGGCGGAGTAATTCGCGCTCTGCCGCGTTTGACTTTGCTGGCTTGCTGACTGGCTATAACGTGCGCTGGCCTTTTGCCTGAGCCACCCACGACCCGGCTGGCCGGATGGTGCTTCCCATCACCTCATCATTTTCTTTAACTTCGCGCCATGAAATTCAACTTCGACAACCCCTACGCTTCCACCCGCATTCCGGTTTTCGCCCGCAACGTGGTTTCCACCTCGCACCCGCTGGCCTCGCAGGCCGGTTTGCGCATGCTGTGGAAGGGCGGCAATGCGGTCGATGCGGCGATTGCGGCGGCAGCCGCCATGACCATCGTCGAGCCGGTCAGCAACGGCCTGGGCAGCGACTCGTTTTGCATCCTCTGGGACGGGCTGGCGCTGCACGGTCTCAATGCGTCGGGTCGGGCGCCGCAGAGCTGGACGCCCGACTATTTCAAGCGCAAATACGGTGCGTCGGCCACCACGCCACCCAAGCGCGGCATCGATTCGGTTACGGTGCCTGGGGCAGTGGCGAGCTGGGTCGCAATGAGCGAGCGCTTTGGCAAGCTGCCTTTTGCCGACCTGTTCGAGCCCGCCATTGAGATTGCCGAGCGGGGTTACTTGCTCTCACCCGTCGTGCAGCAAAAGTGGTCGGCGGCGACTGACGAATTGCAGTCGTTTCCCGGTTTTGCATCGGCATTCTTGCCTCGAGGCCGCGCGCCGAATGTCGGCGAGCTGTTTCAGTTCAAGAGTGCCGCAATGGGCCTTCGCGCCATCGCGACCAGCCGGGGCAGCGCTTTCTATGGCGGTGAGATCGCGCAGGCAATTGCATCCTTTGCTGCGAAAAACGGTGGCACGCTGACCGCGAAGGATTTTGCGGACTACCGCTGCGAATGGGTCACACCCATTGCCAAAAATTACCGGGGCTACACGCTGCACGAGATTCCGCCCAACGGCCAGGGCATTGCAGCACTGATCGCGCTGGGCATTCTGGACCAGTTCGATGTGGCTGGCCTGGCCGTCGATGGTGTGGATTCGCAGCACCTGCAGATCGAGGCCATGAAGCTGGCCTTTGCTGATGTGTATGCCTACGTCGCCGAGCCCGGCGCGATGAAAGTCACGCCCGAGCAGATGCTAGCCTCCTCTTACCTGGCCTCGCGCGCGAAGCTGATTGATATGAAAAAGGCGCAGGACTTCGGCGCTGGTAACCCGATGAAGGGCGGCACCATATACCTCAGCGCCGCCGACGAGAACGGCATGATGGTGAGCTTCATTCAAAGTAACTACATGGGCTTTGGTTCGGGCTGCGTCGAGCCACAATTTGGCGTCAGCTTGCAAAACCGTGGTCATGCCTTCAGTCTCGATGCCGGTGTCAACCAGGTGGCGCCGGGCAAGCGACCGTTTCACACCATCATTCCGGCCTTTTTGACCCAGCCGAAGGCCCCTCCTCAGCCTCACCTTCACCCTCTCCCCCCGGGAGAGGGCCGGGGTGAGGGAGTGCCAGCAACAGAGATTGAACCCGTCATGGCCTTCGGCGTCATGGGTGCCAACATGCAGCCGCAGGGCCACCTGCAAACCCTGGTGCGCATGCTCGACTACCGGCAAAGCCCGCAAGCAGCTTGCGATGCGCCGCGCTGGCGCTACAACGCGGGGCTGGAGATCAACGTCGAGGCAACCATGAACCCGGCCACCGTGCAGGGCCTGGCCGAGCGCGGGCACCGCATGGAAGTCATCAACGATTCGTATCAGGATTTCGGTTCGGGGCAGTTCATCTGGCGCGCCGGAGATCCGAAAGTCGAAGGCTACGTGGCCGCCAGCGATTCGCGGCGCGACGGCCAGGCGGCGGGTTTCTGAGCATGCCGACTTCGCTCTTGTTTAGAAGCAATATTGGCCTGTAACCCATATGGAACGGGCGCAAGAAGCTACTAAAAACATAGCAACTGGCGTGCTGCTGGCGGCTGCGGGCTCAATCGCATTCAGCGGCAAGGCGATCATCATCAAGCTGGCCTACCGCTATGGCGTTGATGCGGTCACGCTGATCATGCTGCGCATGCTGTTTGCGCTGCCGATTTTTGCCGCGATGGCCTGGTGGGCCAGCCGGGGCAAGCCGCCGCTGACGCGCAGTGATTGGCTGGGCGTGCTGGGCCTGGGCTTCAGCGGCTACTACCTCGCGAGCTTTCTTGACTTCGCCGGATTGGCCTACATCAGCGCCTCGCTGGAACGGCTGATTCTGTATCTCAACCCCACGCTGGTGCTGTTGCTCGGCCTGGTGCTTTACCAGCGCAAGGCCAACGCGCGGCAACTGCTCGGCATGGCGATCAGCTACTCGGGGGTGGCGCTGGTTTTTGGGCATGAGATTGCCATACAGGACGCAAGCCAGCGCTCGGGGGCTGCCTGGGGTGCCCTGCTGGTTTTTTTAAGTGCCGTCAGCTACGCGGTGTATCTGGTCTATAGCGGAGAGCTGGTCAAGCGCCTCGGTGCGCTGCGGCTGGTCGGGCTGGCGACCAGCGTGGCTTGCGCGCTTTGCATTTTTCAATTTGCGCT
>JANOOO010000132.1:0-1750 GCA_031421375.1 Polaromonas sp. | reverse complement strand
ATCATCGCCATGCTCGGCTACATCACCGCCATCGCCATTTACGTGCGGCTTGTGCCTGGCCAAGCGCCCGATGTGGACGATGACCGTGAAGCGCCGAGCATTGGGCTGGCCGTCGGCGTCTTACCGATTGCCGTCATTTTTTTACTGGTGTTCGGCGGCATCTACGGCGGCCTTTTCACACCGACTGAAGGCGCAGCAGTCGGCGCTGCATCGACGCTGCTGGCAGCCTTGCTGCGGCGCGAACTGACCTGGAAAAAATTTGCGCAGTGCTTTTACGCGACGGCCGAAAGCGCAGCGATGATTTTTTTGATTTTCATCGGTGCCGATCTGATGAACTCGGCACTCGCCCTGACGCAGGTGCCCAACCAGCTCGCCGCCGTCGTCGGCAGCTGGGGTCTGTCGCCGCTGATGGTGGTCACGGCGATTTTGCTGTTCTATGTCGTGCTGGGTGCGGTGATGGACGAGCTGTCGATGCTGCTGCTGACGATCCCGATCTTTTTCCCGATGGTGATGGCGCTCGACTTTGGCATGCCGCGCGAATCAGTCGCCATCTGGTTCGGAATCATGGTGCTGATGACGGTTGGCTTCGGCTTGCTGGCCCCGCCGGTCGGGCTTAATGTGTATGTCGTCAACGGCATGGCCAAAGACGTGCCGATACGAGAGAGCTACCGCGGCGTAATGCCGTTCCTGGCTAGCGATGCACTGCGCACGGTGCTGCTGCTGATGTTTCCCGGAATCTCGCTTTGGCTGGTGCGCTACGTTGGCTAGCCTGTTTGGGTTCCATGTCAGCTTCAGGGCAATTACGCCTTACCAGTCGAGCCGCGTTGCACTAAATTAGCGTCCATCGATTCAACCCCCTATTTCAAACCCACTCCCGGAGAAAACCAATGATTCACCGCCGAACCCTCCTTAAAACCAGCGCAGCCGCCGCGCTCGGCTCGCCTGCGCTGTCGGGCATCGCGCAGCAAGCCGTCACGCTGAAGTTCCACACCTTTATGTCGCCGACCTCCAACGTCTGGTTGACCATGCACAAACCCTGGATGGACAAGGTCGAAAAAGAATCGGGTGGCCGCATCAAGTTTGAAGCCTACCCGGCGATGCAATTGGGCGGCACGCCGGTGCAGCTTTACGACCAGGCCAAGGACGGCGTGGTTGATGTGGTGTGGACGCTGCCCGGCAACACTGCCGGGCGCTTTCCGCGCGTCGAAGCGTTCGAGCTGCCCTTCATGATGAACAACGCCGAGGCTACGTCGAAAGCCTATTGGGAATATGTGCAAACCATGGCCCCCGATGAGTTCAAGGACACGCAAGTCATCGCGCTGCATGTGCATGGGCCGGGCGTCATTCACACCACCGACAAGCCGGTCAGATCAGTCGCCGACATGAAGGGCGTCAAAATCCGCGCGCCCAGCCGCCAGATCACCAAGCTGCTCGCCAGCCTGGGTGCCACGCCCGTTGGCATGCCGCTGCCGGGCATTCCTGACGCGCTGTCCAAAGGCACCATTCAAGGCGCGGTCATCCCGTGGGAAGTCGTGCCCTCAGTCAAAGTCAACGAGCTGACGAAGTACCACGCCGAGTTTGATCCCGCAGGCGGCGCGATTTACACCCTGACTTTTGTGATGGCAATGAACAAGGCGAAGTACGAGTCGCTGGCCCCTGATTTGAAGAAAGTCATCGACAACAACTCGGGCATGGCGACATCGGCCTGGCTCGGCAAGGTCCAACAGGGCAACGACGCAATGGGCCGCAA
>JANOOO010000131.1:0-4332 GCA_031421375.1 Polaromonas sp. | reverse complement strand
CGGTCGCGTCGCTGGAGCACGAGTCGGCCAGCACCACCTCGCCACCGACCGCCTGAACCGCCGCCAGCGCACTTTCAGTCGCTGCCCGGATGCGTTTTTCCTCGTTCAATGCCTTGATGATGATGGTGACCTTGCATGGGGACGGCGCGACGATGGAAAGATTCATGGTTTATGTGTGGATCGATCATGCGAAATATATGCAAGTCAATTGGCTCCATTTGCCTAGTCGATTTCCGACACCGACGCGTCTGCCGACCCACGACCGGGTATGCGCGGTTTGCATTTTGACGGTCCACTGCCCGGTCGCCGCAGTGATGCTTGAATCGGGATCAAGATACTGCGGATTCATGTACGAATCCACTCTAAGCCCTGATAGAACCGGCGCAGACAGCTATAGGTTTAATAGCAACATGCCGCTGCTCAATGCATGAATCCGATGCCGCGCGCGTCGCGCACTTCGGGTTTGATGCGGTGCTCGGCCTCCAGCTGCGCGAGAAACTCGTCGGCTGAAAACACCGCATCCAGAATGTGCAGCTGGCGTTTGACTGCGGCAAAGTCGCCCGGGCACAGCTGCGTCAGCCGGGCCAGCCGGGCTTGCAGCGCGCCGCTCAGCAGGCTTGCATCGCCGGCCAGCGCTTCAGTCACGAACATGCGCTCGCGTTGCGCAGGCAGCAGCGGCATGAATTTGATCTTGAAAGTGAAGCGCCGCAATGCGGCCTGGTCCAGACTTTCAAGCAGGTTGGTGGTGCAGACAAAAATGCCGCGATAACGCTCCATGCCTTGCAGCATCTCGTTGACTTCAGTGACTTCATACGTGCGCTGCGCCCCGCGCCGGTCCTGCAGGAAGCTGTCGGCCTCGTCGAGCAGCAGCACGGCTTTCTCGGCTTCAGCTTCACGAAACATTGCGGCCATGTTGTGCTCGGTTTCGCCGACGTACTTGCTCATCAAATCGCTGGCCTGCTTGATCAGCAACGGTTGCTCGAGCGCACTGGCGATGTGTTCGGCCAGGGCAGTCTTGCCGGTGCCGGGCGCGCCGTAAAAGCACAGGCTGCCGTGGCCGCGGCTTTTAAGCGCTTCAACAATGCGCGGCACGTCAAAGCGCGACTCGACGTTGAGCATCGCAAGGTCGTACGTTGTGACGCTCAGGCGCGCACCGGCTTCGCAGCGGGTGCCCAGCGCCACGTCGGCATTCTTCAATTGCCGCTCGATCAATGACTCCATCAGCGCGGGCCGGCCTCCGGCCAGAATGGCCTGCATGCCTGCACTGCCGACCTGCGCATCAAGCGTGTGCTCGGGCGCGCTCGCCAGCCGCGCAAAGCGCACGGCAGTGCGAATCTGCGCGGGCGTCAGGCCCTTGCGCGCCGTGAGTCTGGCGACGAAAGCCTCGCTGACGGCCACGCCTTCGAGCGTCTTGCGAACCAAACTTTCACGCGCACCCGGCGGCGGCGAGCGCAGCTCCAGGTGGTAGGCAAAGCGGCGGCGAAACGCCGGGTCGATCTGCTCGATGCGATTGGTCACCCACAGCGTCGGCACGGTGTTGGTTTCCAGAATCTGATTCACCCAGGCCTTGCCGCTGACCGACGCGCTGACCGGCGCGGGCAGCTGGTCGGAGCGCGCCATGAGCTGCGCGGCTTCGCTGGAGATCGGCGGGAACACGTCCTCGACTTCATCGAACAGCAGTGCCGAATGTGCGCTGCCTTTCAAAAACACCTGCGCAATCTGCAACGATCGGTAGCGGTCACGGCCACTGAGTGAGTTGCCGTCGCGGTCGGCCGATTCGACCTCGAACAAATCAAGCCCCGCAGCCTGCGCCACCACTCTGGCCAGCTCGGTTTTGCCGGTGCCGGGCGGGCCGTAGAGCAACACGTTCACGCCCAGCTCTTTGCCGGCCACCGCCTGCCGCAGCAGCGACACCAGCACGCCCGCGTCTTCCTGCACGAATGAAAAATCGGCCAGGCTCAATGCGCTGCGCGCCGCCGGGCGCGTGAAGACTGCCATCAATTCATGGTGGTCGCGGTATTCGCGCATCAACACGGGCGGCAGTTTTTCACTGACCTTCATCAGGTCGGCGAGGTCGGTGATGTTGTGTTCGGAGATCAGGTTTTCAACCATGCCGATGCGCTCAAGCCGAGAGCCCGCGCGCAGCGCCTCGGCCACCTCATGCGGCTTCACGCCGGCCACGTCGGCCAGTGCGGCATAGGCTTCGGGCGCATTGTTGACCTTGAACTCCACCAGCAGCGAGCGCAGATCACGCTGGTAGCGCGCCAGCGTGCCGTAGAGCAGCAGCGCGCGCTCGGCGCGGTTGAGTTGCAGCAGGCCAGCGAGCGAGTCAATGTTTTTTTCGACCAACGTCGATTGCTTTTTGAGTGCGTGCGCGATCCAGTCGCCGGTGGCCGACAGCACCGAGAGCAGGTCTTTCGGCTGGTCTTTGGCGTGCTCATCGAGGTAGAAGAAAACCGTGCCCTCTTCGTAGGGGCCGCGCCACGCGCCGTGGCGCGTCATGAAGTCAAGATCGGAAAGCAGCTCGTGGCCGCGCCAGAACTCGTTGTCTTTGCAGCGGCGACCCAAAAATTCGCGCAGCCGCTGCATCGCAGGCACCGGCCACACCAGGTGCCTGCCCGACAGCGCCAGCAGGCTGTTGAGGTCACGCCTGACGTTGAACTTCGCACCCTGGCGCGCGGCCAGCGTCAGCACAAAGTGCGAACACATCAGGTCCAGCACCGGCGCTTGCCTCAAGCCGGGCGACAGCAGCCATGAAGGCGGCTCGCTCGCGGAACGCTTGCTCATGGAAGGGAACCTCCAGTCTGCGGATATCGGGCGGGGGTGGTCGTGTTTTCGGGCAACCCGCCAGTCCCGAACTCACATCACCATAACCCAGCTTGCGCCGCGTGGGAAGACCTCGCGGCCAACTGTTGCCGCGTGACGGACAAGCGCGCTTGTCGCCTGCGCGCACAATAACAAAAATGCCGTTCGCGTGCGCGGACTCTCAATTAAAGGGCTGCAGCGTGAGTTGCGCACAGCCCTCGTCGCCGATGCACTTCGGCAAACTCTCAAGGCCAACTATGCTGACTCTGACCGACGTCGAACGCGCGGCCGAACGCATTCACGGCCACCTGCTCGACACACCATTCGTCGAGTCGAAAACCCTGTCGAAACTGACTGGTGCGACGCTTTTTTTGAAGTTCGAGAACCTGCAATACACCGCCTCGTTCAAGGAGCGTGGAGCCTGCAACAAGCTGGCGCAATTGAGCGCCGCCGAGCGCGCCGCCGGCGTGATCGCCATGAGCGCCGGCAACCATGCACAGGGTGTCGCGTACCACGCTGAGCGGCTTGGCTTGCGCGCTGTCATCGTGATGCCGCGCTTCACACCGGGCGTGAAAATCGCGCGAACCAAGGGCTTCGGAGCCGAAGTCATCGTGTACGGCGACACGCTCGACGAAGCGCGCACGCACGCGCTGGCCCTGGGCGCGCGCGAGGGCTTGACGTTTGTTCACCCCTACGACGACGAGGCCATCGTCGCGGGCCAGGGCACGGTCGCGCTGGAGATGCTGCGCGACGTGCCCGACCTCGACACGCTGGTCGTCGCCGTTGGCGGCGGCGGCCTGATTGCCGGCATGGCGATTGCCGCCAAAGCCCTCAAGCCGGGCATCGAGATCATTGGCGTGCAAACCTCGCGCTTCCCGGCCATGTTCAACGCCATCAAGGGCACAGCGCATGCGCAGGGCAGCTCGTCAATTGCCGAGGGCATTGCAGTGGGCACGCCGGGGGTGATTCCCAAGGCCATCATTGCCACGCTGGTTGATGATTTACTGCTGGTCGATGAGGGCGATATCGAGCAGGCGCTGGTGATGCTGCTGGAGATCGAAAAAACACTGGTCGAGGGTGCGGGCGCAGCCGGGCTGGCAGCCATTTTGAAATACCCGGCGCGCTTTGCCGGCAAGAAGATTGGACTGGTGCTGTGCGGCGGCAACATCGACCCGCTGCTGCTCGCGGCGATCATCGAGCGCGGCATGGTACGCGCCGGCAGGCTGGCGCGCATTCGCGTCAGCGTGCGCGACATTCCGGGCTCGCTCGCCCGCATCACCGCGATGGTCGCCGACGCCGGGGCCAACATCGACGAAGTGCATCACCAGCGCGCCTTCACCACGCTGGCGGTGCAAAACGTCGAGATCGAGCTGGTGCTGCAAACGCGGGGGCGCGCGCACATCGCCGAGCTGCTGGCGGCGCTGAATGCGGCTGGTTTTGAGGCTTGCGAGCAGCATTGAAGGGCTCGGCTCGCATGCAAACGCCGCTTCCCTGGTTTCCTTCGGGAGGGGAAGGAGCGAAGCCGGG
>JANOOO010000130.1:0-3121 GCA_031421375.1 Polaromonas sp. | reverse complement strand
TTCGTCGAGCAGCAGCAGCTTCGGCTCGGTCATCAGGGTGCGGGCAATCGCCAGCATTTGCTGCTCGCCGCCGCTCATTTGCCCGGCGGGCCGAGCCAGCATCGGCTTGAGCGCGGGAAACAGGTCGAGCACGCGGGCTTCCACGGCGGCGTCGTGACGGCCGGCGACCACGCGCAAATTCTCACGCACCGAAAGCCCGGTGAACAGCCGCCGGTCTTCGGCGACATAGCCCAGCCCCGCGCGCGCCCGGCGGTGCGCAGGCCAGCTTTCAATGCCAACGGGGCCGTCGCCGATGTCATAGCGCACCTGGCCCTCGGTGCGCACCTCCAGGCCGATCAGACTTTTCAACAAGCTTGATTTGCCGGCCCCGTTCAGACCCTGAAGCACCACCCATTCGCCGCGTGCGACTGACAAGGAAACATCGAACAGCGCCTGCGCCGGGCCGTAAAACGCATTGAGCCCGACGACCTCAAGCATGCGCGGCCCCGCTGCGGCCGAGGTAGCGCTGCTGCACCACCGGGTCTTGCGAGATCGCCTCGAACGAGCCCTCTGCGGCCAACCGGCCTTCGAGCAGCACCAGCACGCGGTCGGCAACTTGCGCGACAGCGTCCATGTTGTGCTCGGTGTAGAGCACGGCCAGGCCGTCGGTGGCCAGGGTTTTGACCAGTGTCATCAAGGCGGCGCGCTCGGCTTGCGCCAGCCCGGCGGCCGGCTCGTCGAGCAACAAAAGCTGGGGCTTGGCCGCCAGCGCAATCGCCAGCTCCAGCCGTTTTTTGGCACCGTAGGGCAGCTCGGAAGCGCCCTGCCCGGCCAGCGCACCGAGGCCGACCCGTTCAAGCAGTTGCTGCGCCGCTGCGTGCGGCTGCGAATCCAGCATTTTGAAAGCAGAAATGGCTGCCCTGCCCCGCCCCGACTGCGCAGCCAGCTGTACATTTTGTAGCGCCGTCAGCGCCTCGAAGACCTGCGCCACCTGAAACGTACGCGCCAAACCGAGCCTCAGGCGTGCCGCCGGTGTCAAGCCGTGCAGACTCTGGCCGCGCCAGCTGATCTGCCCCGACTGAGCGCGCAACTGGCCCGCGATGCAGGCGAAGCAGGTCGATTTGCCCGCGCCGTTAGGGCCAATCAGCGCCACACATTCGCCGGGCGCGACCTTAAAGCTGACGCCATCAACCGCCTTGATGCCGTTGAAATGCTTGACGAGATTCGTGACTTGCAAGCTCATGCGCCACCCGCCCCCAAGTGAGCGGCATCGCGCGACCCTGTTTGGCGGGCGCGTACACGCACCCACAAAGCCGTCAGACCCGACAGCACGCCCGACGGTGCCGCGACCATGATGAGCATGATGACCACGCCGAGCAGCCCGCGCCAGTAGGCGAAGCCACGGCCCAGCTCGGCACCGGCATAAGTGAGCACGGCGCTACCGACGACCGCGCCCCACAACTGGTGTACGCCGCCGAGCAACACCACCAGCAGCGCATCGACCGAGGTGGCGACGCTCGCCAGCGACGGAAACACCGCTCCTTTGTGCGCGGCAAACAGGCCACCGGCCAGCGCAGCGAGCACCGCGCTTTCAACGAATATGCGGTACTTCAGCGCACTGACCGACAGGCCCGACGCCGCCGCGCGCAAGGGCACATCGCGCACCGCCTGTAGCGCCGCGCCAAGCACCGAGGCAGCCAGCAGCCGCAGCGCCAACACCGACAGCAGCGCCAGCAGCACCAGCAGGGTGTAGAACAGCGGCCGGCCGTCGTTGCTGACCAGCGTCAAGCCGATCAGGCCGTTGTCGCCGCCGGTCAAGCCGACCCACTGCGTGGCCACAGCCCACACCACCTGCGCCAGCGCCAGCGAAAGCATTGCCAGATAGACCCCCGCGCTGCGCACCACTGCAGCGCCGAAGGCGGCTGCCACGACCAGCGCCAGCGCGCACCCTGCAGCCAGCGCCAGCGGCAGCGACGCGCCCCACAAGCTGTGCGAGAGCGCCGCGCCATAGGCACCCAGCGCAAAAAATGCCGCATGACCAAAGCTCACCAGCCCGCCGAGCGCCATCATGGCTTGCAGGCTGATGCCGAAAATCATCAGGATGAAGGCGTCAGCGGCCAGCGTTTGCCAGTACGGCCCGCCCGACCAGGCCCAGGCCGCGAGCACGACAACAGCGACCGCGATCAGCGGGTTGTGCCAGCGCCCCGGTGCCAGGCCCCGAAAGCGCTGCGCCGCCTCGCGCACGCCGGCGTTCGTGTCCACCAGCGAACCGCCCAGGCCCTGCGGCCGCCAGACCAGCACGGCCGCCATCGTCAGAAAAACCAGCACCAGCGTGGCTTGCGGAAACACCGCGATGCCGAATGCATGCACCAGCCCGATCAGCAGCGCGGCAGCAAACGCACCGCCAATGCTGCCCAGCCCGCCCATGACCACGACAACAAAGGTTTCAACGATGACGTTCGTGTCCATTTGCAGATGGGCGGGCTCGCGCGGCAGTTGCAGCGCACCGGCCAGCCCGGCCAGCGCGCAGCCAAGCACGACTGCGCCCAGCATCAGCGGCTTGGGGCTGACGCCGAGCGCGGCCAGCATGTCCCGGTCTTGCGTGGCGGCACGCAGGCGGCGGCCGAACAGCGAGCGGCTCAAGAGCAGGTGCAGACCGAGCCAGATCAGCGGCCCGAGCGCGATCAACACCAGTTGGTAGGCCGGGAAAAGTTCAGCGCCGATCTGCACCGAGCCCTTCAGGCCTGGAAAGCGCGGCGCAAACACTTCGTCCGGGCCGAAAGCCCATTGCATCGCGTCATGCATCGCCAGGCTCAGACCGAAAGTGGCGACCAGCTGGTACAACTCGGGCGCGCCCGCCAACCGCCGTATCAAGACAAATTCAGCCACAGCCCCCGCCACACCGGCGCAAGCAGCTCCTAAAATAATAGCAACGAGATAGAGCCCCGCACTCTCGCCCCAAGCCGGAAACCAGTCGGTGACCCAGTGCGCGGTGAACAGCGCCCCGAGCATGAAGAAGCTGCCGTGCGCGAAATTGACGATGCGCGTAACGCCAAAAATCAGCGTCAGCCCAGCCGCCATCATGAACAGCGTGGTGGCGTACGAGAGGCCGCCGAGCAGCTGAACGACCGAAAAGCTCATG
>JANOOO010000129.1:0-8537 GCA_031421375.1 Polaromonas sp. | reverse complement strand
CCCGTCGCTGCTGGGCTGCAAGTCTGTTTGTCTTGAAAATTGACGCCGGAACAAGCCCGAGCTGAGGCCGGAGCGCCGCGCAGCTGGCCTGGCAGTGAAACCCACACATCGAAAGGACTCGACCATGCAACGTCGAACGTTCAACCAGGTCACCACCACCACGCTCGGTTTGCTGGTTCTGGTCACTTATCAGCGCGCACACGCGCTGTCGCTCGGAGGCCTGACCGGAATCACCAACGCCGAGGCCGGAGCCGGCCTGAAAACCGCACTGGAAAAGGGGGCGCTGGCGGCGGTGGACTTGCTGGGCCGGGCCGATGGTTTTCTCGGCAACCCCAAAGTGCGCATTCCCCTGCCGGGCTATCTTGAAGATGCCGCGCGCATGCTGAGAAGTTTTGGCCAGGGCAAACGCATTGATGAGTTGGTCACCTCGCTCAACCGCGCCGCCGAAGCGGCCGTGCCAATGGGACGCGACCTGCTCGTCTCGGCCGTGCGGGCCATGAATGTCAACGACGCGAAGAACATTTTGCAGGGCGGCGAAACGTCCGTCAGCACCTTCTTCGCCGAGAAAACCCGCGCGCCGCTGGGCGTGCGCTTTTTGCCTGTGGTCACGCAGGCGACCGAAAAAGTAGGGCTCGCCAACAAGTACAACGAGTTTGCGGGGAAAGCGGCCGGGTTCGGCCTTGTCAAAAAAGAAGACGCCAACATTCAGCAGTACGTCACCGCCAAATCGCTCGACGGTCTTTATTTAATCATTGCCGAAGAGGAAAAAAAGATCAGGCAAGACCCCGTGGGCACGGGCAGCGCAATCTTGCAAAAGGTGTTTGGGGCGATGAAGTAAAAGGCCGCTGCAAACACACGCGGTTTGCAGCGGCTCGGGAACGAATCCTGGGGCTTGAAAACCCGACGCCACCAAATTACAAGTCAGAGGTTTCGTGCCAGTTCCAGCGTCAGCACCGATGGCAACTGGGCACGCAGGCTCTCCCGGCTGATGCGGGTCATGCTGTCGCTCATCCAGCTTGACACCTCAAACGTGTTGGACTGGTCGGCGATTTCGATAAACCCGAGATTCGGCTCCACTTGTCTAAGCTCGCTCTGCAAGGCCTCGAAGTCGTCGTCGCTCAGTCGCTCGTCGATGACGAGCAGATGCGGCATGGCAAGCTTGACATAAGCCTTGGCTTTCTCAACGCTCTGAACGGAGTCAACCTGCAAGCTCAAGCGGCGCCCCGCACTTTCGACCTCGCCGCGAACAAAAGAGTCAGCGCTGACCAGCAAGACACGCAAACCAGCCATCGGCTTGGTGCCGTTGTGGAAGGATGAATCACCGCTGGAGTCGATCTCCATGGCGGTCAAACCCTGAAACTGTTTGACGGTACGCGCAAACTCCAGCCGGACGACAACTTCGCCGTTCAGCGTGATCTCGCGCTCCGGCGTGACCCCCATGGCGCTGGCGGTGTGAGTAAGCAGTTGCCAGGTCAGCGAATCGGCGCGCATGGCCTGCTGCCCTTCAGCAGAAAGCCCGCTTGCTTTAATAGTCAGCAAACCGTGCTCAGGCCAGTTCTTGATGGCGAGCGAGACAATGATTACCTTCGCATTTGAGGATGCCCAGTCCATCGCTGTTTCAACCAGGCTGAAAAGCAGGCCCGGGTCGATGATGATCTCGACCGGTTTAATGTTGCGCACCAGCTCCACACCGCGCGCCTGCAAGCCTGCAGCGCGCTCCTTGAGGGTGCGCTGCAGCAAGTCGTCGAGCTGGATGCGCTCATGCGACTGGCGCAGCTTGCCTTCTGCAAGGCGCGCGATCTGCTGGCTTTGGCGGGTGATGCGACGCGCGCCTTCGACCGATTCAACCAGCGTCAGCATTTCGGCGTGGGTGATGTGGTGGTTGCGGCTGAATTCGAGCACGATGCTGTGCATCGCGTTAATGGGGCCTGCCAGCTCGGAGGCGAACTGTGCAAGCAGGGTAAGGTCAGCTTGTGGAGGTGGCGCCGAATCGGCAGCGGTTTCCGCTTCGAGTGGAGCCCTGCGGCTGCCGCGCGGCGCGGCGTTGCGAAAGTCCATAGTTTGAATCATGATGTTTATTCCCTGTAAGGCGGCGGTGTGATGGTAAAGCAGGTCAGGGCAATCAAAATCAGGGCGTCCGATCAAAGGTGTCAGCGGGGTCGGCACACCGCCTAACTCCACATCCTTATTCCAACATAAGTGACAACTAATAACAATTAGTTTGCCGTGTAACTTTTCCGATTTGTGAGGGAAAAAGTCACAACTAAATGGGGGGCGAAGCGCAGCGTGCATAACCCAACATCGCGCCAGACCGCTCCAGAACTGCGGCACGGCATTTAACTCAAATGGCGCTGTGCCGCCTCAGGTCTTCCATCTGCGTCTTTGTGTAAGCCAGCACGCCGCGCAGCACCTCATCGGTGTGCTGGCCCAGCAGGGGCGGTGGCAAGTCACAGCGCACCGGCGTCACATTCATTTTGATGGGGCTGGCGACCAGTTGCAGGCCCTCATGCAGCGGATGCGCCCAGCGCGTGACCATTTGCCGTGCCTCGGTATTCGGGTCGGCAAACACCTCGCCGAGATGGTTGATTGCGCCGCAAGGCACCTTGGCCGCTTCAAGCGCGGCCAGCCAGTCGGCCTTGCTGCGCTTGAGCATGGTGGCCTCCAGCAACGGCACCAGCTGCGCGCGGTTGCGCACACGCTCGCTGTTCTTTGCATAAAGCGGGCTGGACGCCAGTTCGGGAATGCCGGCCACGGCGCAAAACTTCGCATATTGCGCGTCATTGCCGACGGCTAGGATCAGGTGGTCCTTGTGGCCGTCCGCGCCCGGTGCCACTTCAAACACCTGATAGGGCACGATGTTCTGGTGCGCGTTGCCGGCCCGCACCGGGACCTCCCCGCTGACCAGGTAGTTGGCCCCCAGATTGGCCAGCATGGCGATTTGCGTGTCAAGCAGCGCCATGTCGATGTGCTGGCCCTCACCGGTTTTTTCGGCGTGGCGCAGCGCCGCCAAAATGGCGACTGTCGCGTACATGCCGGTCATCAAATCAGCGACGGCAACGCCGACTTTTTGCGGGCCACCGCCCATGTCGTCGCGCTCGCCGGTCACGCTCATCAGCCCGCCCATGCCTTGCACCGCGTAGTCGTAACCGGCGCGGTCGGCATAGGGCCCGGTCTGCCCGAAGCCGGTGATGGAGCAATAGATCAGGTGCGGGTTTAGCGCCTTCAGCGAGGCGTAGTCCAGCCCATAGCGCGCCATGTCGCCAACTTTGAAGTTCTCGACGAATACATCGCAATGGCCGACCAGTTCGCGAATCAGTGCCTGGCCTGCTGGCTGCGAAATGTCGCACGTCACCGAGCGTTTGTTGCGGTTGGTCCCCAGGTAGTAGGCCGCCTCGCGCGTGTCGCGGCCCTCCGCGTCTTTCAGAAAGGGCGGCCCCCAGGTGCGGGTGTCGTCGCCGCCCGCCGGGCGCTCGATCTTGATCACGTCGGCGCCCAGGTCGGCCAGAGTTTGCGTACACCAGGGGCCTGCGAGAACGCGCGAGAGATCAAGTACACGGATGCCGTTTAATGAGTTCATCGGGGCATTTTGCCCGGCTGGCTTCAGCGCCCTGCCGTTAAATACTCAATCCATGCTCGATGACCCGCCTTGCCTGTAAAGTTCAGCGCTGCCATCACCGAGTCTGCGTCTTTTATTCATGATTTTTCTCCATCGCGCCACCAAGCTGGTTGCCCTGCTGGCAAGCCTGCTGACCCTAACCGCGTGCAGCCCGACCTTTAATTGGCGTGAGGTTCGCCCTGATGGCACCCGGCTGACGCTGCTGCTGCCGTGCAAGCCTGACAAGGCTGAAAAGACGGTTTCGCTTGGCGGCCGTGACACCGCACTGGCCATGCTCGGCTGCGAAACGGGCGGCGCAACCTTCGCTGTCGCAGTGGCCGACATCGGCCAGTCCGCGACGGCCACCGAGGTGCTGGGCCAGTGGCAAAAACTGAGTCTGGCCGGCATCAAGGCTGGTGATGCCCGAACCCGGCCGCTCAAGCTGCCCGGCGCAGCGGGGCCGGTGCTGCTGGTCAGCGCTGAAGGCGTGCGGGCCGACGGCGCGCCGATTCGCTTCAGCGCGGCGTACTTCGCACAGGGCAGCCAGGTGTTTCAGGCGGTGATGCTGGGCGCCACGCCAGCGCCGCCCGCCGAGGCCCTGGATACGTTTTTCTCCAGTCTGCGTTTTCAATGAGTGTCGTCATCAAACCCGCATCTGCGTTTTCGGCCTCCCAATTACTGGACCGGCGCAGCGCTATCACCGTATTTATCGCTTTCGCAGCGGCCTATTTCTGCTCGGCGCTGGTGCGCTCCATCACCGCCACACTGGCCCCGGTGCTGACGCAGGAATTCGCATTGCAGGCTAGAGACCTGGGCTTGCTCGGCGGCGGCTACTTTCTTGGCTTTGCGGCGATGCAGTTGCCGCTCGGCACCTGGCTGGACCGGTTCGGCCCGAAGCGCGTGATTGTGAGTTTCCTGAGTCTGGCCGTGGTGGGCTGCCTGGCTTTTGCAGTAGCGTCCAGCTTTGCATGGCTGCTGGCCTCGCGGGTGCTGATCGGCATGGGCGTCAGTGCCTGCATGATGGCCGCGCTGACCGGCTACCGACGCTGGTTCGACTCGGCTTTGTTGCTGCGCGCCAATTCCTGGATGTTGATGACCGGCTCACTCGGCATGCTGGCCTCGACGCTGCCTGTGCAGTGGCTGATGCCGCTGCTGGGCTGGCGTCCGCTGTTCTGGATTCTGGCGGCGCTGATTGCGCTGGCGATGGTGGCCATCGTTTTGACGGTGCCCCGCCATGTGCCCGTTGATGTGGACGCGCCGGGTGGCGTGGTGCCTGCGGCCAGCGGCTATGCGCAAATCTGGCGCAGCGCCTACTTCCGCAAAATGTCGCCGCTGGCCTTCTTCAATTACGGCGGGCTGGTGGCGATACAAACGCTGTGGGCCGGGCCGTGGATGATTCGCGTCGCGGGCTACACGCCGTTTGAGGCCGCGACCGGGCTGTTCTACATCAACGCCGCCATGCTGGTGACGTTCTGGGGCTGGGGCTTGTTGAACCCGATGCTGGTGCGCCGGGGCTGGAGCGCCGACCGGCTGGTGAAGTGGGGCATACCGCTGAGCCTGCTGGTGCTGGCTGCGAATATTGCGGCGGGTCCAAGTACCGGCTGGCTCGGCTGGGCGCTGTTTTGCGTGGCGTCCAGCGTGATGGGGCTGGCCCAGCCGGTCGTCGGCATGGCGTTCGCGCCGTCGCTTGCGGGCCGTGCGCTGTCAGGCTACAACCTGGTGATTTTTTCGGGCGTGTTCGTCGTGCAATGGGGACTGGGTTTGTTGATCGATCTGTTTCGCGCTGCAGGCTTGAACGAGGTGGCCAGCTTCCAGTCGGCCTTCGCGGTGTTCCTGGTGGCATGCGTGGGCTCCTACCTTTACTTCCTGGGCAACGCCAGCACGGCTGCGATGCCGGGCGTCGATAATCCGGCCTCATGAACGGCATCTTCATCATTGCGCACGCGCCGCTGGCATCGGCCCTGCGGCAGTGTGTGCTGCATGTGTTCCCCGACAACCCGGCGGGTGTGGTCGCGCTCGACGTTCAGCCCGATATGCCGCCCGAAGAAACGCTGGCGCAGGCCCGCATCATCGCCAGCGAGTTGCACACCTCAAAAATGCTGGTGCTGGTCGATGTGTTTGGCGCCACGCCGTGCAACGTGGCGCAAAAGCTGGTTGATGGCGTGAACGTGCGACTCATCACCGGGGTGAATTTGCCAATGCTGCTGCGCACAGTGTCTTACCGCAACGAGTCGCTTGACGCGCTGGTGGCACGGGCGCTGGTCGGCGCCACCCAGGGCGTGATGCAGGTCACCATTACTGCCCCTCAAAACCAGACCCGAAGCACCCATGATCAAGACCAGCACGACCATCAGCAATAGGCTCGGCCTGCATGCGCGCGCCTCCGCCAAGCTGACCAAGCTCGCGGGCAGTTTTCCGTGCGAGGTCTGGATGAGCCGGGGCGAGCGCCGCGTCAACGCGAAAAGCATCATGGGCGTGATGATGCTGGCCGCAGGCATCGGCACCACAGTGGAGGTCGAGACGGATGGTGCTGACGAGCAGATCGCGATGAGCGCACTGCTCGGCCTGATCCACGACAAATTTGGGGAAGGAGAGTGAGATTGCCCCCACGGTTGTTCGCTTCGCGTAACTCCCTGCCCCCCGAGGGGGCCGCTGCGCCTGCGGCCCGGCAAAGCCGGTTCCGCGGCCCCTGCTGGAATGGGAGGCTTTTGCGTTCTCTGACTTGCTCCCTCTCCCTCTGGGAGAGGGCTGGGGTGAGGGCTCCCCGATTGCGCGTCTCGAACTGGATCGGGGACAACTTCATGCGCGGAGTAAGCACATGACTTTTTCCGTTCACGGCCTGGCCGTCTCGCGCGGCATTGCCATCGGTCGCGCCGTGCTGGTTGCGTCGAGCCGCGCTGACGTGGCGCATTACTTCATTGACGCCGGTCAGGGCGATGCCGAGGTGCAGCGCATTCGCACAGCGCGTGACGCTGTCGCTGACGAGATCGCACGGCTGCGACGCGAGCTGCCGCGCGATGCGCCGCACGAGCTCGACGCGATGCTCGACGTACACCTGATGCTGCTGCAGGACGAGCAGCTCATCAACGGCGTCAAGCACTGGATTTACGACCGGCACTACAACGCCGAATGGGCGCTGACCACGCAGTACGAGATCATCGCGCGCCAGTTCGACGACATGGAAGACGCTTACCTGCGCGAGCGCAAGGCCGACCTGGAGCAGGTTGTCGAGCGCATCCTGCGCTTCATGAAGGGCGCTGCCTCGCCGGTTCTGCCCGGTGCGCTGCTAGCTAAAAAACGCAGCGCGCAGCAACCTGACCTGCTGCTTGAAGACACGCTCGATGTGCCGCTGATCCTGGTTGCACACGACATCTCGCCGGCCGATATGCTGCAGTTCAAGAACAGCTTGTTCGTTGGCTTCGCCACCGACGTGGGCGGCAAAACGGCGCACACCGCCATCGTCGCGCGCAGCATGGACATCCCCGCAGTTGTCGGTGCCCGCAGCGCCAGCCAGCTGATCGAGCAGGATGACTGGGTCATCATCGACGGCGATGCCGGTGTGCTGATCGTCGATCCCTCGCCGATCATCCTCGCCGAGTACGGCTTCAGGCAGCGCCAGATCATGCTCGAACGCGAGCGCCTGCACCGGCTGCGCCATACCCCTGCCGTCACGCTCGACGGCATAAGAATCGACCTGCTCGCCAACATCGAGATGCCTGCCGACACGCTGGGCGCGGTGCGCGCCGGTGCAGTCGGCGTGGGCCTGTTCCGCAGCGAATTTTTGTTCATGAACCGCGACGGCCATGGTCAGAACAGACTGCCCCGCGAAGACGAGCAGTACCGCGCCTACCGCGCCGCCGTCGAAGGCATGAAGGGCATGCCGGTGACGATACGCACGGTCGATATTGGTTCGGACAAGCCACTCGACCGGCTGGCCGACAAGGCGCAAGACGGCCAGCTCAACCCGGCGCTCGGCCTGCGCGCCATTCGCTGGAGCCTCGCTGACCCGCCGATGTTTTTGACGCAGCTGCGCGCGATCTTGCGTGCGGCGGTTCATGGGCCGGTCAACCTGCTGGTGCCGATGCTGGCGCAGGCCAGCGAAATTCGCAAAACGCTTTCGTTGATCGACCATGCTAGAGCCACGCTCGACAACAAGGGCGTGGCCTACGGCCCCGTCAAGCTCGGCGCGATGATCGAAATCCCGGCCGCAGCGCTGACGGTGAAGATGTTCCTCAAGCACTTCGATTTTTTGTCCATCGGCACCAACGACCTGATTCAGTACACGCTGGCCATCGACCGGGCTGACGAGGCGGTGGCGCACCTCTACGACCCCTGCCACCCGGCGGTGCTCGGCCTGATCGCCGCGACCATTGCCGAATGCAACGCACAGGGCAAGGGCGTGAGCGTCTGCGGCGAAATGGCCGGCGACGTGACCATGACGCGGCTGCTGCTCGGCCTGGGGTTGCGCAGTTTTTCGATGCACCCGTCGCAGATTCTGGCTGTCAAGCAACAGGTGCTGCGCGCCGATGTCAGCAAATTGACGCCTTGGGCGCAGCAGGTGTTGCAGGCCGACGACCCGGCCGCTTTGTTGGGCTGAGTGCGGACGCTCGCGCCAGCTTTCTGCAAGTGTGTACAAATGCGTGTAAATGTGAGCGCTCGCTATGATGGCAAGGCAATCGTCTTGCGGGCGCGCAAGCTCGTGCGAGCGAGTGAAAATTGCGGAGCGAAGCCGGGTTTAGCGATTCGGCAGCCGCTTGGCATGGCTCGCCGTCCTACAAAATGACGCGCTTCAAACGCCGGTGTAAGGTCTAAAAGCGCGACTTCCAATTGCTGCGGCCTCTGGTGGAATCAAAGTGTTTCAACCACTAAACCTTATTTACAAGGGAGACTTTTATGAGATTCGACCTTTTCAACACCCGGGCTGATGCACACATCCGCAAGG
>JANOOO010000128.1:0-6947 GCA_031421375.1 Polaromonas sp. | reverse complement strand
GACCGCGAAGCGCGCGCCATCGAGTTCTACGAGGTCCTGTCGTCGTTTGACTTCATGTCGAGCACGCCCACGCTGTTCAACGCCGGCACGCTGCGCTCGCAACTGTCTTCGTGCTACCTGACCACCGTCGCCGACGACCTGGGCGGCATCTACGACGCCATCAAGGAAAACGCGTTGCTGTCGAAATTTGCCGGTGGCCTGGGCAACGACTGGACGCCGGTGCGTGCGCTCGGTGCCCACATCAAGGGCACCAACGGCGAATCACAGGGTGTCGTGCCCTTCCTGAAAGTTGTCAATGACACGGCAGTTGCCGTCAACCAGGGTGGCAAGCGCAAAGGTGCGGTCTGCGCCTACCTGGAAACCTGGCACCTCGACATCGAAGAATTTTTGGAGCTGCGCAAAAACACGGGCGATGACCGTCGGCGCACGCACGACATGAACACCGCCAACTGGATTCCCGACCTGTTCATGCGCCGCGTCATGGAGGGCGGGAGCTGGACGCTTTTTTCGCCGTCTGACACGCCCGATCTGCACGACAAATTCGGCAAGGAATTCGAGAAAACTTACACCGCCTACGAGGCCGCCGCCGAACGTGGTGATATCCAGCCCTCACGCAAGCTGCAGGCAACCGACATGTGGCGCAAGATGCTATCGATGCTGTTTGAAACCGGCCACCCCTGGATCACCTTCAAGGACGCCTGCAACATTCGCTCGCCGCAGCAGCACACCGGAGTTGTGCATTCGTCGAACCTGTGTACAGAGATCACGCTGAACACCAGCGAGACCGAAACCGCCGTGTGCAATCTGGGCTCGGTCAATCTGGTTCAGCATTTGACTGTGGGTGCCGACGGCGTCAAAACAGTCGATCACGCCAAGCTTAAAAAGACCATCACCACCGCGATGCGCATGCTCGACAACGTGATCGACATCAACTACTACGCCGTGAAGAAAGCGCGCGACTCCAACCTGCGCCATCGCCCGGTGGGCCTGGGGCTAATGGGGTTCCAGGACTGCCTGTACGAGCTGCGCGTGCCCTACGCCTCTGATGCGGCCGTCGCTTTTGCCGACAAGTCGATGGAAGCCATTTGCTACCACGCCTACTGGGCATCAACCGAGCTGGCAAGAGAGCGCGGCAAGTACGCCAGCTACAAGGGCTCACTTTGGGACCAGGGCATTTTGCCGCTCGACACGCTCGACATGCTTGCTGCGGAGCGTGGAGGTTACGTCGAGGTTGATCGCTCAACCACGCTCGACTGGGACGCCTTGCGCCGCAAGATCGCCCAGGACGGCATGCGCAATTCCAACTGCGTCGCCATCGCGCCGACCGCGACGATCTCCAACATCATTGGTGTTGATGCCTGCATCGAGCCGTGCTTTGGCAACCTGTCGGTCAAGTCCAATCTATCCGGCGAGTTCACCGTCATCAACAGCTATCTGGTGCGAGACCTCAAACGCCTGGGCCTGTGGGATAACGTGATGCTGGTCGATCTCAAACACTTCGACGGCTCGCTGCGCCCGATTGACCGCGTACCCAACGACATCAAGACCCTGTACGCGACCGCCTTCGAGGTCGATTCGTCATGGATTGTTGAAGCCGCCTCGCGTCGGCAAAAGTGGATTGATCAAGCGCAGTCGCTGAACATCTACATGTCTGGCGCGTCGGGCAAAAAGCTCGACGACACCTACAAACTCGCCTGGGTGCGCGGCCTCAAAACCACTTACTACCTGCGAACCATCGGGGCAACGCACGCCGAAAAATCTACCGTCAAGGCCGGCAAGATGAACTCGGTTTCATCAGGCAACGAGGGTGCAGGACCCGGCTTCAGCGCACTCGATTCAGCTGCAGCAGCAGCGCAAGCCCAGTTCGGCGCGATGCCCGCAACCGACATCAAGTTCTGCGCGATTGATGACCCTGGCTGCGAGGCTTGCCAATAAAAAAACCGCGGCGCGCGTTCCTGAAAAAAGCCGCCGCATTCGACGTAGCAGAGCAACACAAAACGTCAATGACGCGAACCATCGCTTCTCATTTTGAGTTGCTGCTTTCATAATCCCGAAGTATTGGAACCCACTATGTTGATCTGGGACGAAGAAGTCAAACCTTCCCTGCAAAATTCCCCGAGCAATGGCCCTGCGCCACACCGCTCGAACGAACTCCCGTCTGCTTTTTCTGCACAGCCTCTTGCGCCAACACCAGCGAGCGTGCGCAGGCTTGACGACGGTGCGCTTCAGTCGCCCCCGCCGCAGGCTGCGGCAGCGGCTAGCAGAAATTCAGCCACTGCACCGGCTGTCGCCAAGCGCGTCAAGGCCGCTGACAAGCGCATCATCAACGGCCAGACTGACGTGAACCAGCTGGTCCCGTTCAAGTACAAATGGGCCTGGGAAAAATACCTCGCCTCTTGCGCCAATCACTGGATGCCGCAAGAAGTCAACATGACGCGCGACATCGCGCTCTGGAAAGATCCGAATGGATTAACCGACGACGAGCGCCGGCTCGTCAAGCGCAATCTCGGCTTTTTCGTCACCGCCGATTCGCTGGCAGCCAACAACATTGTTCTGGGCACCTACCGCCACATCACCGCGCCCGAATGCCGACAGTTTTTACTGCGTCAGGCTTTCGAGGAAGCCATTCATAGCCCCGCTTACCAGTACATCACCGAGTCGCTGGGGCTCGATGAGAGCGAAATTTTCAACGCCTACAACGAGGTGCAGTCGATCAAGGACAAGGATCAGTTTCTGATTCCGTTCATCGAAGTGATCTCCGACCCGAACTTCAAAACCGGCACCCCCGAGGCTGACCAGACGCTGCTGAAGTCGCTGATTGTTTTTGCGTGCCTGATGGAGGGCCTGTTCTTCTACGTCGGTTTCACGCAGATTTTGGCGCTGGGTCGTCAAAACAAAATGACCGGCGCGGCCGAGCAATACCAGTACATCCTGCGTGACGAGTCGATGCACTGCAATTTCGGCATAGACCTCATCAATCAGCTCAAGCTCGAAAATCCGCATCTGTGGACTGCCGATTTCAAGGCCGAAATCAAGGCGCTCTTTCTCAAAGCCGTTGAACTGGAGTACCGCTACGCTGAAGACACCATGCCGCGCGGCGTGCTTGGCCTCAACGCGTCAATGTTCAAAGGCTACCTGCGATACATCGCCAATCGACGCGCAACGCAAATTGGACTTGAAACTCTTTTCCCTAACGAGGAAAATCCGTTTCCATGGATGAGCGAGATGATCGACCTCAAAAAGGAACGTAATTTTTTTGAAACCCGCGTGATCGAGTACCAGTCGGGCGGCGCCCTATCCTGGGATTGACCGATTCATCTCAGACGGCTACTAACAATAAAAATGAATTTTCGAATTGCAATGACCACCGACAGCGCCGCAGAGCGTGCGATGGGCATTGTTCCTGTGTTCTCGGCGCTGGGCCCGGCATCCTGAGGCCCAACGCCGTGAATCGCTTTGCGTACTCCAGACGCGAAGTGCTCTTTGCAATGTGATCAAGGAGAAAACTATGGCAACTGCGAAAAAACCAGCAGCTAAAAAAGCTGCACCGAAGAAAGCGCCGGCTAAAAAAGTAGCGGCAAAGAAGGCTCCCGCCAAAAAAATGGCTGCCAAGAAAGCACCAGCTAAAAAAGTAGCGGCAAAGAAAGCGCCGGCGAAAAAGGCTCCAGCGAAAAAAGTAGCAGCAAAGAAAGTAGCAGCCAAAAAGGCTCCTGCCAAAAAAGCTGCTGCCGCGAAAAAGCCTGCCGCCAAGAAGGTAGCGAAGAAAGCTGCTGCAAAAAAAGTTGCGGCCAAAAAGCCTGCAGCGAAGAAAGCAGCGAAGAAGCCTGCTGCAAAGAAAGCCGCGAAGAAACCCGCTGCCAAAGCGCCTTCTGCAGCGCCGGCTCCCGCAGCTCAGACCACTTTGAGCCCGCAGGCAGCTTGGCCGTTTCCAACAGCCAGCAAGCCTTAAGCAAAAGTAGCTTTGTGCCTGAAGCCCGATGTCGAAAGACATCGGGCTTTTTTTCTGATAACGACGGGCGTCCAGCTCGAAAGCTGAACGTCTTCACGCGTCCAGAAAGGTGTTGTCGAGCGTGTAGTTTTGTCCGCCCCGGCTCGCGATTTTGCGGGAACCCACCCGGTTCCCGAGCGCGGCGCAGCGCATCAGAGACCAGCCCTGCTCCAAACCAAACAGCAGTGCAGCGCGAAAAGCGTCGCCGCATCCAGTGGGGTCAATGACGGATTCAGCTGGCACCGGCTCAACACGGGTTTGACGCCCATCCACCCAGACCTCGCTGCCCTCGCTGCCCAGCGTCACGACCAGCCCCAATACGCGGCGCGACAATTCTGCGCACGTCAGCCCGGTGCGGTCGCAGAGCATTTTGGCTTCGTAATCGTTGACTGCGATCCAGCTCGCCAGATCGACAAATCGCGCAAGCTCAGGACCGTCGAACATTGGCAAGCCCTGCCCCGGATCGAACACAAACGGAATGTTTGCGGTCTTGAACTGCGCTGCGTGTTCAAGCATCGCGTCGCGACCATCGGGCGCGACGATGCCGAGCTTGATGTCTGCTCGCGCTTCAATGCGCGACACATGCGCTTGCATCATCGCGCCAGGATGGAACGCCGTGATCTGGTTGTTGTCGCGGTCGGTCATGATCATGGCCTGCGCCGTGTAAGCCCCCTCGACCTGACGAACAAACTCGGTGCTGATGCCCAAGATCTGAAGGCGTTCGATATATTCGGGCCCGTCACTCCCGACCGTGGCCATCGGCAGCGGCGAGCCGCCAAGCTGCTTCAGACCGTAGGCAATATTGCCAGCGCAGCCGCCATATTCACGGCGCAACGCGGGAACGAGAAACGACACATTCAAAATGTGCAGTTGATCGGGAAGGATTTGTTCAGCGAACCGGCCCTCGAAACTCATGATGTTGTCAAAGGCCAGGGAACCGCAAATAAGAGCAGACATGGAAGCTCGTTTCAATCAGGGATAAAAAGCCAGCACGCGATAACCCGCGACCGGCAACTGCAAAGCAGCAGACTGAATGCCTGCTACTGAGGACGCACCAATCGCAGCCTTGCTCATATCGGATGCAACCCGTATGTTCAGCACGCCAGAGACTTCAGCGCGCGGCCCAATGGAGGCCGCCGTCACACCGAACTGCGACGGGCTCACAACGCGGCGGATGACCGCCTGGTTTTGCAGGTCGGTCAGAGTGATCTCCAGGGACGGAACGCGAAGTGCCGTCGTCGCCGTATTTTTGATTACAAAGCTGAGGCGAAAGGCATCGCTGCCGAGCTTGTTGAACGTCGAGCTGTCGATCATCACTGCGTCGATTCGCCGAAGCGGCCCGACGCTGCAGCCCGCTACGTCGCAGATGGCATGCAGCACGGGCCTGGTCTCTGGCACCAGCGCAGCGACCTCGTCCCTATACTGCACGCCCACCTGAAGGGCGAGCGTGACAACTAAAAGAGACGCGAAGAGCGCCAGCCAGACGCGTATGCGTCGCTGCCGCCAAAAATGCCCGCGTTGCGCCCGGCGCACAAATGACAGATCGTTGTGATTGGCTGCGGGAGCACTCTGTATCGGCATGGCGACCGATGCAGCAGGGCTTGCAAGGTATTGCGAATCGTCGAAGGCATAAGAAATATACGATTCAACTTCCGATTCGTCGCGGCGCACCACCCGTCCCCAGAGTCGCGGCGCTGCCTGAGCGGGCAGTTCGTCGTCTGACGCTTGCGCTACAAGTGGCGCGGGCATTGAGGGAGATGAAGGCAAATCCAGAGCGGCGGGCCGGGTCAGGCCCGCTGGTGCGTCCGGCACGGAGCGGATGGACGGCGTGGCATCGGGTTCCGCCTGTTGGCGCTTATCCTGGGCGGCTTTCCAGGCAGCGGGATCGAACTCGTCAGGCGGGGCGTGACCCCACGCAGGGCCGCTGGATGCAGCGCGGTCTGCAATCTGTTGACCCCCGTCAGTCTGTGCGAGGCCACTGCCAGCGTCTTGCGTCGCCTCGGCAATCCATCGGGGCACCGCGCGCGGGACAACCGGCCTGGCGGGGGCAGCCACTGTGGTATCGGGCACCTCAGCACTATTGTGCGTTACACCAACTTCAACATACCCGGTCGCTGCGGCGGCTCGCGCAGCCTCTGCGGCTGCAGATAACTGATCAGCGCCGGGGGAGGGCTGGCCCGCACCGCCGGATTGCATCGACTGCCTGGCATCGAAGACTTCGGCACAGTGCCCGCAGCGCACCCATCCCTGTGCAATTTTGAGTTGGTCGGGCACGACTTTGAACATCGTGCCGCAGGACGGGCAGCGGGTGATCAGGCTCATTTAGCGCTGTATTGTAGGGGCCGAAAGTAGCCAAACAGGGCCGAAACGTACTCGGCCAGGCTGCCCATTGGCAGGGTCGCAGAGCTCTGGTCAGCGCCGTCCTGTCATCAAAATCCAGCCCTCTTCTTCGTCGTGGACGGCCAGTTGAAGGTATGGCGCGTAGGCTTCGATCAGCTCGTCAGCCTGGCGCGCCAATATGCCAGCCAAAACCAGGTGGCCAGCTGCCGCGACGTGCGCGCACAGCAACGGGGCCAGCACCTTCAAAGGCGTGGCCAAAATGTTGGCCAGCACAGTCTGGTACTCGCCGCGAGCGCAATCCGGCAAGCCCGCATTCAGCTTGACGTGATTGGCGTCCGCATTGGCGCGCGTTGCCTCGACTGCAGCCGGGTCGATATCAACGGCGTCGATGGCGCTCGCTCCAAACTTGGCGGCACCAATGGCCAGAATGCCCGAACCGCAGCCGTAATCGAGCACGCGGCCCCTGGCGTGTGCCTCACTGATCCAGCGCAAGCACATGCGTGTCGTCGGGTGCGTTCCGGTGCCGAAGGCCAATCCAGGGTCAAGCCGGATGACCCGGCTCGCTTGCGCGGGTGGCTCATGCCAGGTCGGCACGATCCAGAACGTGGGCGTGATCTCG
>JANOOO010000127.1:0-1809 GCA_031421375.1 Polaromonas sp. | reverse complement strand
CAAAGAAAGCACCCATGAAACTTGTCCGCTACGGCAAACCCGGCAAAGAAAAACCCGGCCTCATCGATGACGGCGGTGCGCTGCGCGATTTAAGCGGCGTCATCGCCGATATCGGCCCTGAGCAACTCAGTGACAAGGCGCTCGCCAAACTGCGCAAGATCAAGGTCGCTACCCTGCCCATCGTCAAGGGCTCGGCGCGCAAGATGCCACGCCTGGGCAGCCCCATCGCCCGCGTGCCCAAGTTCATCGCCATCGGCCTGAACTACGCTGACCATGCCGCCGAATCGAATCTGCCGATCCCGGCCGAGCCGGTGGTTTTCATGAAGGCGACCAGCTGCATTCAAGGGCCGAACGATGACGTGATGCTGCCCAAGGGATCGGTCAAAACCGACTGGGAGGTCGAGCTCGGTGTGGTGATTGGCACGCGCGCCAGCTACGTATCGCAAAAAGAAGCGCTCGATTACGTTGCGGGCTACTGCACCATCAACGACGTGAGCGAACGCGAGTTTCAAATTGAGCGCGGTGGCACCTGGGACAAGGGCAAGGGCTGCGACACCTTCGGCCCGCTCGGCCCCTGGCTGGTCACGCGCGACGAGGTGCCCGACCCGCAAAAACTCACGATGTGGCTCGACGTGAACGGCGAACGCAAGCAAAGCGGCTCAACCAAAACCATGATTTTCAGCGTGGCAAAAATCGTCAGCTATGTCAGCCGCTTCATGACGCTCGAGCCGGGTGATGTCATCACGACCGGCACGCCACCGGGCGTCGGCATGGGCAGAAAGCTGGACGGCAAACCTGCGCCGCAGTATCTGAAGAAGGGCGACATCGTGACGTTGGGGATTGCCGGGCTTGGCGAGCAACAACAAAAAGTCGTGGGCTTCAAAGCCGCTTAGCAAGTGCAGGCGGTGTAGGGCAACAAAATTGAACTGGCTCATGGCCTTGTTTGACCCGGCACCGGGCTTTGCGGCTGTGATGCGCGGGCCGACAAACACTGTGATGCGGCGCTCGGGCCGCTGAAGGCCCACGCTGCTTCGCAAATAAAAAACCAAAAAAACAATAATCGTGCAAAATAGCACGATCGTTCTTTTTTTGGTTGGAGCATGACTGTCTCTCAATTTTCCTCAGCCACAAAGCCGGCCGTGCTGCCCCCTGCTGCAGACGAGTCCGGCGCACCCAAAGGCTTGCAAAAGGGCCAGCAGACCCGCACTGCCATCGTTCAAGCCGCCCTCGGTCTGGCCACGCAGATTGGCCTGGAGGGCTTGAGCATTGGCGCGGTGGCCGAGGTCATGCGTATGAGCAAGTCGGGCGTGTTCGCGCATTTCGGGTCGCGTGAAGAGCTGCAAATCTCGGTCATCGGCGAGTACTACACACGCTTTGAGGACGAGGTTTTCACTCCGGCACTGGCGCAAGAACGCGGCCTGCCGCGGCTGCGCGCACTGTTCCAGAACTGGATGCGCCGAGCCTCGGTCGAGATCGATTCAGGCTGCCTTTACATCGGCGGTGCCGCTGAATTCGATGACCGCCCCGGCATCGTGCGTGATGCGCTGGTCAGTGCAGTGAGCGCCTGGTTCCAGGCCGTCGGCCGCAGCGTGACGCAGGCCAAGGAAGAGGGTCATTTGCGCCTCGATGCCGATGCGCAGCAAATCGCTTTCGAGACGCATGGCTTGATTTTGGCGCTGCATTACGAAGCCCGTTTTTTGCGCAAGTCGGGCTCTGCTGCGCGCGCGTCGCGCGGCTTCGAGCACATTCTGGCGCGCTATGCAGCGCCCAAAAAAGCGGCCAATCGCAAGGGCGCTCACCCGCATGCAG